>CAZRHX010000006.1:3341-21232 GCA_964599855.1 uncultured Tissierella sp.
GTTTTAAGGAGATAATTGAAGAAGAAGAATCTATTGCTGCAAAAATAGAAGAAGATCTAGCAAAAAAAGCAATTAATCAGAATTTTTTTTCTAAAAGTGCTATCTACTTAAGTCTTTTAGGAGTGTTTTTATTTTTATTTTTATTTTTTAAATTTAAAAGGAGTCCAGACATTTTCAATCTAATGACAGGCTCTTATCCAGATAATATTACAGCTGCTGAACTCTCCCTCTTTATAGACAAAGCTATAGTTCCAAGGGCTTTTTTAGCTAGTTTACTGGAACTTGCAAGTAGAGGTTATATCACAATAGAAGAAATAAAAGGACACGTTGATTCTAAGGAGTATAGTTTTATGAGAACAGATTTAATCCCAGAGGGTCTAAAGAATCATCAACTCTACTTATTAGATTGGATTTTTAACAATATAAAAAATAGCCCTATCATAACTACTTTAGACTTTGAAATATATAGAAGTAAAAACCCTACTGAATTTTATAGATTTCAAAATAAATGGAATAAATTAGTAACTAGTGATTTAAAGTCTAGGAACTACTATGATAGTTCGGCAAGAAAATGGGGCATGGGACTTATACTTTTGAGTTTAATTTGGATTTCTATAGGAATTGGTTCTTTGATATTTCAATCGATGTATGGAATTATTTCACTTGTGCTTGGCCTAGGAATATCTTTTTGTGGTCTAGTTTTATTCTATAGAACTAGTGATAAAGGCTACATACAATATAGGCTATGGAATAATTTTAAAAAAGAAATACAAAGTAAAGGAAAGAAAGTTATGGATATAGACGAAGATAAAACCTTAATATATGGCATTACTTTAGGCTTGCCTATGGAAAGCTTAAATAAATTTAGAAAAAATATAGATGCTGAATACTATCCACTAGTTTGGGGGCATCTATTCTTTTTAGCAAATCCAAAGGGTGGATCTCAGTTTGAAGATAGATTCATTAATAGTTTTTATGGATATTCAGATAAAGGTAATTCCTCCTCTTCAAATTTTGGTGGAGATGCTGGAGGATTTTAAAAGGCATAGTGGGTTTTCCACTATGCCTTTTAAACAAGATCTTTTAAATTTCCCATTATTTTATAATCTGTAGCCTTTAATTCTTCAATATTTTTCTTGCCCACAAGCATCATAAGCATTTTTATTTTATATACTAATCCATCAAGATAATTCCTGGCATTATCATATCCACCATGAACTAGATAGGAAAGTAATTCTCCACTTATTCCTACCATATCTGCTCCTAAAATTATGGACTTTACTATATCTTTACTGTTTTTAATTCCGCCGCTTGATATAATCTTTAAATCACTTGCAACTTCTCTACATTTTATCAAAGACAAAGCTGTAGGAATCCCCCAAGAATATAGCTCAGACAGATCAATACTCATATTTCTAAGGTTTTCAATTTCTATAAAGTTTGTACCACCATATCCTGATATATCTATATTCCTTACACCTATTGCATAAATCTTCTCAGCAACATCTTTAGATATGCCAAAACCCACTTCTTTTACAATAACTGGCTTATCTATGTTTTTAACTATATTTTCTATATTTTTGCATATACCTGAAAAGTCTCTATCACCTTCGTTCATTGCAAGTTCTTGAGCTACATTTAAATGAAGTTGTATAGCATCACCTTGAATTATATTTAAAGCCATCTCTACCTCTTCTATAGAAGCACTGGCACTTAAATTAGCAAAGACTAAACCATCTTCTCCTATTGTTTCTCTAACTATTTCAAAAGATTTTCTGCATCCTTCATCTTCACAAAGTACTATAGTCTCAGAACCAACTGCCATAGCTATATTAAACTCCTTAGCTAAGAGAGATAAGTCTCTGTTTATCTCCTGAGAAAATTCTGTACCACCTGTCATAGCATTTATGAGTATGGGATAGTCAATTGTCTTTCCTAAGAAGTTAGTCTTAGTATCTATTTCAGAAAAGTTCAATTCAGGTAATGAATTGTGTTCTAAAAACACATCACTAAAAAGGGTGTCGCCTTGAAAACTAGTCTTTAAATAATTTTCTACATGTTCCCTTTTTCTTTTTTCTCTCAATTAATTCACCTCTATTTACCAGTTTTTTAAACTTGTATCAAAGGAGATTTTGACTCCAGTTGATATAACATTTTGCCTTATTTTAAAATAAACAAAACTTTATATCTAAATAATACTACATATTTCCAAAGTTTACAATTAAAAAGGTCAATATTTGTAAATAAAACTTCTATCAGATATCTTTATAAACTATATTTCCCTTTGATATGGTCATCTTAACTTTACCTTTTAAGCTTTCTCCTAAAAATGGAGAGTTCCATGATTTAGATAGAAAATCTTCTACCACATATTCTTCATCTGGCGAAAAAATTACAAGATCAGCTCTTTTATTTTCCTCTATATAGGCTCTATCTAAATTATATAATTTAGCAGGGTTTATGGTAAGTTTTTTAAGCATATCTATCATACTCAAATGTCCCTTATCTACTAGCTTTGTAATAGATAAAGCTAGCGAAGTTTCAAGACCTATAATACCACTTGGAGTTTTTTCTATATGGCCGGATTTTTCTTCTTCAGTATGTGGTGCATGGTCTGTAGCTATTATATCTATAGTTCCATCTTTTAATCCTTCGATTATCTTGTCTCTATCCCAAGAACTTCTAAGCGGAGGATTCATCTTGGCTAAAGATCCATATTTTTCTAAAGCATCTTCAGTGAGTGTAAAGTGATGTGGAGTTACTTCAGCAAAAATATTTGCGCCCATTTTTTTTCCCCATCTGACTAGCTCAACTGAAACTCCTGAACTTATATGCTGGATGTTTAACTTTGAGCCCACATCTATAGCAATTGTGATATCCCTACTTACCATTACATCTTCAGCAAGTCTGGGAGAAAACTTGTTCATTCCATTTTTCTCTATAAGTGAAGGATCTTCTTCATGAAGGCTTATTGGCATATCTAGTACTTTTGAAATCTGCATAGCTTCTTTTAAAAGCTTAGTGTTCATAATAGGTTTCCCATCATCAGAAAAACCTACAGCACCTGCTTCTTTTAAAGTTTTTAAATCATTTATAGTTTTTCCATCTATTCCTTTTGTTATTGTAGAGACTTGAAGAACTTCTATTTTAAGATCTTTAGATCTTTCTACTATAGATTTAAGTGTATCTACATTATCTACTACTGGATCTGTATTTGCCATGCACACAACAGTTGTAAACCCGCCTCTTGCAGCGGCATTACTTCCCGTTAGCATATCTTCCTTGTAGGTTTGTCCCGGATCTCTAAAGTGAACGTGGATGTCTATAAGTCCTGGAGCTATTATCAGACCTTTAGCATCTATTAAAAGATATTCTTCTTTAACAGGAATATCTTTTTCAATATTTTTAATATTTTCTCCTTCTATCAATATATCTAGTTCTTCATCAGTATTGCTTAAGGGGTCTATAAGTCTTCCATTCTTGATTAAAATCATACTTTCCCTCCTCACTTTTAAATTAAAGGGCTATTTTCCTACTTCCCGGTTTTATTGCTGTGCTACCAGCCTGACACATGGGACAGTCTTCCTTGTCATAAGTCTTTAGATCTACCTTTACTGCACTATATAGTGGGTATTTTATGTCGTCAGTGCTTCTATTTACGATTGAAGCTATACCAACTACAAGTCCGCCATGGTCTTCAACTACTTTTATAGCTTCATATGCTGATTTTCCCGTAGTTACAACATCTTCAGTTATTAAAACTTTTTGTCCTTCTTCTATAGAGAAACCTCTTCGAAGTGTCATTTCCCCATCTTCTCTTTCTACAAATATACTAGGCTTGCCAGTTTGCCTAGCTAGTTCATAGCTGACTATAACCCCACCCATTGCAGGACCTACTACTATATCAAAGTCTAGATCTTTGATTTTTTCAACTATAAAAGATACTGCTTTTTCAGCCTTATCTGGGTGCATTAAAAGTTTTGCACATTGCACGTATCCATTACTGTGTTTTCCTGAAGATAATAAAAAATGTCCTTCTAGAAGTGCTTCTGTTTCTTTTAATAAATCTATTAACATAAGTTTTTCCTCCCTATTATTCCCTTTATTTCCTTTAAGTCTTTTATTCCCTCTTCTTTCATAAAAGATTCGATTCCTTTTATTATGTCTAAACTTATTGTTGGATTTACAAAATTTCCACTTCCTATCTGGATTAAATCTGCTCCTGCCATTATAAATTCTATGGCATCCTTATAGTCCATTATTCCGCCCATACCTATTATAGGTACATCCACTCTTTTAAATACATCATTTACCATCCTAAGTGCTATGGGTTTTATGCAAGGTCCCGAAAGCCCAGCTATGGTATTATTAAAGACTGGTTTCCTTCCATATATATCTATGGCCATGCCACTAAAAGTATTGACTAGGGAGATTGCATCTGCTCCAGAATCTACGCAAGTTTCTGCCATGTCTCCTATGTTTTCTGCATTTGGTGATAGTTTTACTATCAAGGGTTTTTTACATATATTTTTAACTTCTTTAACAACTATTTCTGCATCAACGCATCTAATTCCAAAGGCCATGCCACCTGAGGCTACATTTGGACAGGATATATTTAATTCTATCATATCCACATCTGTATGGTTTAGTCTTTCAACGGCCTTTAGGTATTCTTCTAAACTAGCACCTCCAACATTTGCAAGTATAACAGTGTTTTGCTCCTTCATAAATGGAAGTTCTTCTCGGATAAAGGCATCAACACCAGGGTTTTGAAGTCCTATAGAGTTTAAAAGACCTGAAGGAGTTTCCTGAAGTCTTATTCCTTTATTTCCATCTTTCTTATTTAAAGTAAGTCCTTTAGAACTTATTCCGCCAAGAAGGGATAGATCAAAGTAGTCTGCGTATTCTCTTCCAAAGCCAAAGGTACCAGAAGCTGTTATAACTGGATTTTTAAAGTCTATACCACATATATTTACCGACATATTGCCCATTAAAAAATCACCTCCGTGCCTTTAAAAACAGGGCCGTCCTTACATACTCTTTTCATTCCATCACGTGTTTCTATAGTACATCCCAGACAAGCTCCTATACCACAGGCCATTTTACTCTCCATGGAGACTTGAACCGGAACTATTCCTTGGCAAAGCTCCACTACTCTTTTCATCATAGGCGTAGGACCACAAGTTAAAACTTCATCATATTTACTAGGATCAAAGTCATCAACACAAAATCCTTTATGGCAGACACTTCCATCTTCAGTTGAAATATAGACATAATTGGAATCTTTTTCTATCTTGTCTCTCCAGTATACGTCACTTCTAAAGCCCGCATAGAAGTCTACTTGTCCTTCTAGGTTTTTCAATAGATAAACCAGAGGAGCTATCCCTATACCCCCTGAAACTATTGCTTTTTTACCAGCACCTTTTAAAGAAAATCCATTTCCAAGAGGTCCAAGCACATATAAAGTATCTCCTTTACCAAGAGTCGATACTATATGTGTTCCTCTTCCTCTTACTTCATAGAGAAAGCTTAAAGTCCCTTCTTCTACACCTGCTATACTTATGGGTCTAGGTAAAAAAGGATCATTTCCTTCCCATCCTCTTACCATGAAAAACTGTCCAGGTTTTATTTCTTCTAGAGAATCTCTTTCTAATTTTATTTCAAAGATATTGGTAGATATTTCAGTATTAGACTTTATCTTAAGCGATCTATAAGCCTCTAGCATTTAAAATATCCTCCTTCATATTTAAAACTGCCTCTCTTGCATATTTATGGAAGTTTTCTTCCCCATCTTCATACTTTTTATAATTAGTTATAATTCCTCTAGATGAGTTTACAACTCCACCATTTCCATCCTTTAAATAAAGATTTACATCTTTACCCTTTGCCCCTTGAGCTCCATAGCCTGGGATAAGAAAGAACAAGTCCTTATATCTATTTCTTATATCTTGTGCTTCATCCGTGTGAGTTCCTCCTACTACTATGCCAATAGGACTATATCCTGAACTTCCCTTGTATTTTGAAGCCAGTTCATTTAACTTATCTCCCACTCTATAGTATAGAGGCTGACCATCTACATCTAGATATTCAAAATCTTTAGCTCCTGGGTTTGAAGTTCTAACTAAAACAAATAGACCCTTGTCACCTTCTTCTATATATTTTAAATATGGACTTATACTGTCCATTCCCATATAAGGATTCAATGTTATAAAGTCTGCTTCAAACTCTCCTTCTAGATGAGCTCTCCCATACATCTGGGCTGTGGAAGATATATCTCCTCTTTTTACATCTCCTATAGAAAATGCTCCAACATTTTTTATATATTGAAGAGTGTTCTTATAGGCAATAAGTCCTTCTATGCCATATGCTTCATAATAAGCTATTTGAGGCTTATATATTGCAGTTATATCAACTGTCTCATCTATTATCTTTTTATTGAATTCAAATATTATTTTACTTATGTCTCTATGTTTTTCTTTTAGACTCTCTGGTATAAAGTCTAGTCTACTATCTAATCCCACGCATATATTACCTTTTTCTTCTACTCTCTTATACAATCTATCTATAATCAAAGTTTAAACCTCCCAATTATGTATATTATCACAATAATCACATTTATAGCTGATTTCTTCTTTATCTAAAAGGCTAAATCTTTGAATAACATTTTTTTCTGTAGATGTAACACATCTAGGGTTTTTACACTTTATTACCTCTTCAACTATCTCTGGTGGTGATATCTTTATCTTTTCTACTATTTTTTCATCTCTTATTATATTGACCGTAACTGTTGGATCTATTACTCCAAGTACTCTTAAATCTAAATCTATATTATTTTCAATCTTCAGTACATCTTTTCTACCTTCTTTTTTACTTGGCGCATTTATAATTAAAGCCACAGTAAAGTCTGATTTATCTAGTTTAAGATATTCAAATATCCTAAATCCAAGCCCTGGAGTTATATGATCTATTACTATCCCTGTTGTAATGCTGTCTATATAAAGCATTATATCTCCTCCATCATTTTAGTTATAAGAGCCATTCTTACATACATACCATATTTGGCCTGCTTAAAATACGCAGCTCTTGGATCATCATCTACCTCTGGATCTATTTCATTTACCCTAGGAAGAGGATGGAGAATTGCCAGATCTTTTTTTGCGTTTTCTAGCTTTTCTTTATTTAATATATAGGTATCTTTAAGTCTAAGATAGTCTGCCTCATTAAAAAATCTTTCTTTTTGTACTCTTGTCATATAGAGTAAATCTAAACTCTCTATAGATTCTTCTAGAGTTTCAACTTCTATAAATGGTATATGGTTTTTTATAAGTATTTCTTTTTTTATATATTCTGGTATTTTAAGTTCTGGTGGTGAGATCAAAACAAATTTTGTTCCTTTATATCTAGATATGGATTTTATAAGAGAATGAACTGTACGACCAAATTTTAAATCTCCACATAAGCCAATGGTTTGATTCTCGATTTCGCCTTTTATTTCTCTAATAGTCAAAAGATCTGTAAGAGTTTGAGTAGGATGTTGATGTCCACCATCTCCAGCATTTATGATGGGAACTTCTGATTTAAAAGATGCATATTTAGGAGCACCTTCTTTAGGGTGTCTCATTACTATAAGGTCCACGTAGGAGCCAACTGTACGAATAGTATCAGGTATACTTTCTCCCTTTGCAACTGAACTTGAACCAACTTCTGAAAATCCAATTATTTGACCTCCAAGTTTTAACATAGCAGCTTCAAAGCTAAATCTGGTTCTAGTACTGGGTTCATAAAAAAGTGTACCCATCAGTTTGTTTTTGCAGACTTCTCTATAATTATCTTCGTTTTTAATAATATCTTCTGAAATTGTAAATATTTCCTCTAATTCTTCTAGAGATAAATCCATGGAATCTATTAAATGTTTCATCTTTTTCCTCCTCTTATTTCTTACTATACTTAAAGGATTTCGTAAAAAATGCCTTCCATTAAAGGAAGGCATAGATATGCTCTAGGTTTACGCATTCCTTTCTAAACTCTCGGTTTAGTTTAAAGGTTATCCATATAAAACTATCATAATTTTATATGATTGTCAATAAGTTTTAAGTCTGTTTTCCTACACTTTTTACTTCTTGATTTCTTGCCACATTTTCTTTAGCAGTTGAAAGCATAAGCTTTATTCTATTTATTTGATTTACAGCACTTGCACCAGGATCGTAGTCGATAGGAACTATATTTGCATTAGGGTAAATATCTCTTATCCCTTTGATCATTCCTTTTCCAACTATATGGTTTGGAAGGCATCCAAATGGCTGAACACATATTATGTTTTCCACTCCCTCAGATACAAGTTGTATCATCTCCCCAGTAAGAAGCCATCCTTCACCAGACTGATTGCCTAGTGATATCAACTCTTCTGCTCTTTTACCTATTTCTTCTATGCTTGTAGGTGAAGTAAATCTATTGCTTTCTTCTAATGCTTCTCTGATAGGTTTTCTATAGTATTCAATATACTTCATAGCTATATCTGAAAATACCTTGCTCTTATAACTTTTACCAAGTTTTTTATTTTTAAAATCAGCATTGTAAAGACAGTATAGTAAGAAGTCTGTCATATCTCCAAGAACTGCTTCTGCTCCTTCATCTTCTAATACCCTTATCAGATTGTTGTTGGCATAGGGATGATACTTTACAAGTATTTCTCCATCGATAGCGACCTTAGGTTTTTGACTATCATAGATTTCAATCTGCTCAAAAGACTGTATTATATTATTTACAAGCTCTATTAAACTATTTTTATTTAAATCTTCTAAACTATCTTCTATTGAAGTCATCCAACTCTCTACAAGCATATCAGTAGAAGATTGAATTTTTTCATATGGTCTGGTCCTCAGGGAGACCCTTGATATGAGATCAGCTAGAAGTATAGATATAATGCATCGTTTAGCCATAATAGGTGTAAATTTAAAGCCAGGGTTTTTTTCTATCCCTTGGGTACTTACACCTATAACTGGCACTTGTTCAAAGCCAGCTTCCTTTAAAGCTTTTATTAAGAAGGCCAGATAATTAGATGCCCTACAGACTCCGCCAGTCTGAGAAATTATAAGTGAAGTATTGTCTAAATCATATTTTCCTGATTTTAAAGCCGCTATAAACTGTCCTATTACAACTATAGATGGGTAGCAGGCATCATTGTGAACATGTTTTAAACCTTCTTCCACTGCATGATCAAAATTCTCTAATACTACTGCATTATAGCCAGAAAGCCTCAAGGACTTTTCTATAAGCCTAAAATGAAGAGGTGCCATCTGAGGTATCAATATAGTATGATCTCTCTTGTTCTTTTTAGTAAATGGTATTATCTCATATTCAAAAGATTTTCTTTCTACATCTTCATCTTCTCTTTCTTCTAAGGCAGCCTTTAAAGATCTTATTCTTATCTTTGCAGCACCCAAGTTGCTTACTTCATCTATTCTAAGTGATTTAGTGATCTTGCCGGCAGAATTGAGTATCTCTTCAACTTGATCTACTGTAACAGCATCCAGCCCACAGCCAAATGAATTTAGTTGTATAAATTCCAAGTTTTTATTTTCACTTACATACTTAGCCGCCCTATATAGTCTGGAGTGGTAGGTCCATTGATCTAAAACCCTAAGATCTTCATCAAGCTTGGTCAAATGTTCCACACTTCCCTCAGTTAAAACAGCCATACCAAGAGATGTTATCAGCTCTGGAATACCATGGTTTAAACCTTTGTCTACATGATAAGGTCTGCCTCCTAGAACAACTCCCTTAATTCCTTTTTCTTCTATATATTTTAGAGTTTCTAGAGATTTTTTCTTTATATCTTCTTTAAAGTTTACCATCTCTAAAAAGCCTTTTTCCACTGCCTCTTTTATTTCTCTTCTAGATATTCCAAAAGATTCAAAGTTATCGTATAGCTCTCTCTCCAAGCTTTTTTTATGGTCAAAGCTTATAAATGGGTTTACAAAGTTTATATCTTTTTCTTTTAATTCCACGATATTAACCTTTATAAGTTCCGGATAACCCGCTACTACTGGACAATTTAAATGATCATCAGAAAGCTCATCTTCTTTTTTTTCGTAAAATACCGAAGGATAAAATATAAAATCTATATCTTTTTCTATTAAATCCATTATATGTCCATGTACTATCTTAGCAGGATAACAAGCTGTTTCACTTGGAATAGAAGCTAAGCCTTTTTCGTAGACTTTTCTGCTTGACGGGCAGGAAAGTTCTACTCTAAAACCTAGACTCTTAAAAAAACTACTCCAGAATGGATAATTTTCAAATATATTTAAAACTCTAGGGATACCTACTCTGCCCCTAGGTGCATCTTCCATAAGCAGAGGCTGGTAGTCAAATATTCTGTTATATCTATATTCATATAGATTTGGAATCTCTATTTTTTCTTTATCATCTTCATGAATTCCTATAGCTTTTTCACATCTGTTTCCAGTTACATACTTTGTACCATCTGAAAATTTATTTATGGTCAGCTGGCAATTGTTGGTGCATCTATTACACTTACCTTCTATAGATCTATAGGTCAAGTTATCTAATTCATCTTTTCCTAAAATATTAGATTTTTCACCACTGTATCTTTCCCTTGCTATTATAGCGGCGCCAAGGGCACCCATAAGTCCCGTTAAATTTGGCCTTATAGCTTCTCTTCCCGACACTATTTCAAAACATCTGAGGATTGCATCTCCATAAAAAGTTCCACCCTGGACAACAATTCTTTGACCAAGCTCTTTGGGATCCCTTATCTGAATTACTTTTTGCAATGCATTTTTTATAACTGAATAAGAAAGTCCTGCCGCTATATCGCCCACAGAGGCTCCTTCTTTTTGAGCTTGTTTTACCATGGAATTCATAAAAACAGTACATCTAGAGCCTAGGTCAACTGGGTTTTCAGCAAACAAAGCTGCCTCTAAAAATTCACCTACGTCCATGTTTAAGTTTTTAGCAAAAGTCTCAATAAAAGAACCACATCCGGAAGAACAGGCTTCATTTAAAAGTATATCATCTATAACACCATCTTTAATCTTCATAGACTTCATATCTTGTCCACCTATATCCAGAATGAAATCTACATCATTTTGGAAAAGTTTTGCTCCCTTGTAATGGGCAAGAGTTTCTACTTCTCCTTCATCTATATTGAGTGCTGCTTTTATAAATTCTTCACCATATCCTGTAACGCAAGAATTTGTTATGTGGAGATGCGGCATCTCCTTATAGATTTCTTTAACTATTTTTATAGATTGATCTAATGGCTTCCCTTTATTATTTCCATAATAGGAATATAATACCTTATTGTCTTCAGAGATTAAGACTGCTTTTGTTGTGGTCGAACCTGCATCAATTCCTAAATATACTTGTCCACTATATTCTATAGGATCTAATTCCTTTATATCATATCTATTATGTCTGCTTTTAAAATCTTCATATTCTTTTCTATCATTAAATAATGGAGCTAATCTCTTTATAGTTTCCTGGCTCCTATCTTCTTGGCCCTCTAGTCTCAATTTTAAGCTTTCAAACTTTATAGGTATCTCTTCTACTGATCCAATAGCAGCTCCTATAGCAACATATAATTGCGGATCTTGAGGATGAACAATGTCATCAGCTGTCAAATTTAAAGTCTCAATAAATCTCTCTCTCAACTCTGAAAGAAAATGAAGTGGTCCACCTAAAAATGCTATCTTACCCCTTATAGGCCTTCCACAGGCTAAGTTTGATATAGTTTGGTTTACAACAGATTGAAATACACTCACAGCTATATCTTCTTTTAGTGCACCTTGATTTATAAGGGCTTGCACATCTGTTTTCGCAAAAACTCCACATCTAGAGGCAATTGAATAAACTGTCTTGTAATCTTTCGCCAAAAGATTTAATCCTTCAGCATCCGTTTCAAGAAGAGATGCCATCTGATCTATAAATGCGCCAGTACCACCTGCGCAGATGCTATTCATCCTCTGTTCTAGACTACCACTTAAATAAGTGATTTTAGCATCTTCTCCACCGAGTTCAATAGCTACATCAGTATCTGGAATCAAAGCCCTTATACTCTTCGTTGAAGCTATAACTTCTTGAATAAAAGATATTTCCATCCATTCTTTTACAGAGATACCTCCAGAACCTGTTACCATTATTGTCACACTTTCATTTTTAAACCTTTTATAGGCTTCCATGAAAACTTCTCTTATGGTTTTTCTTATATCTGAAAAATGTCTTTTATAGCTTCCATAGATTATTTCAAAGGAACTATTTAAGACTACAAGTTTTACAGTAGTTGAACCTACGTCTAAACCCATATGAAATGTTGCCAACTAAATCTTCCTCCTCATTTAAAAACTTTATACATAAAATTAATTAAAATTCTATTCTTTCATAAATTCTATCTATATCTTTTATTGACAAAGTCTTTAAAATATTTTCATATATAGATGCTTTTCCTGTAGTAAAGATTTCAAATATAGAATTCTCCTCTCCACCCTTTATATTAATCTCTTTCATCAGATTATTTATATATATAGTCTGCTCATATGCTGGATTTATAAATCTTATATGTGGAGCGATTACTTTAAAAACATCTAAAACTATAGGATAATGAGTACAAGCAAGGACTATATCTTTTATTGGTGATTTCTCAAGTATATTATCCATGTGAGTCTCTATTATCTGTGAAATCTTTTCACTAGTATAATCTCCCCTATCTATTGTTTGGGCAAGTGTAGGAAAAGATTCTGATACTACAACTAGATCTTTATTCTTTTGGTTTAAAAGTTCTTCATATATCTTCGACTCTATTGTAAATTTTGTGCCCATAACTCCTACGCTTTTAATTCCTTTTCTATCTATATAATCTATGACAGGCTTTATTATACTTACTATTGGAACTTTATAGTCCAAAAAATATTTATCTAGTATAGATGAAATTGTATTGCATGCCACAGCAATTAGTTTTACATCTTTTTCTAGCAAAAAATCTATCATTTTTTTTGTAAGAATATATATTTCTTCTTCCGTTTTATTTCCATAGGGAACATTTTTATTGTCTCCTAAGTATATAATGTTTTCTTCTGGCAATAATCTTCTAAATTCTTTGGCAACTGTAAGACCGCCAACACCAGAGTCAATTATACCAATTTTTCTATTATCATTCATAAGCTCCTCCAAATTATCCGAACAATTATTCATCTTATTTCTCTAGCAATTAATAGCTTGTTATTCACAAACATCATATAGAGATTATCCTTATTTTTCTATTATAACAAATTATAAAGATAAAATCTTATCCCACTATAAACTTAAAGCTTTTCTTTGCTAGGCTTATATCTACAGGAGTTTTTAAATACACTTCCCCATCTGTATCAAGATTCATTTCTTTTTTAGTTTTAATAAATATCTTTTTTGCCCTTATATGCTTTATCTGATCCTCTGACACACTATCTTTAAAGTTTTCTTTTTTAGTCAAATATTTCATAAGAACAGAAAAGCCTGTATCATAAACTATAAATATATCCAGTAAATCATCATCCACACTTATACTTTTTACAGGAACTAAGTTAGCACCTATATGATATCCATTTAATATAGCAATCATCTTTGCCTTATCTCTTATCTTATTATTTTCCGTTTTCAAAGTAAATTTAAAATTTTCTCTTTCTGCCATGCTCTTTATAGCTGCTGTATAATAGCTTATCCTACCCATTATATTCTTAGTATCAGAATTTACATTTTCTGATATATCCGTTATAAGTCCTAGTCCTACAAAATTTGTAAAATATCTTTTATTTACTTTTCCTATATCTATTTCTTTAATCTTACCTTCTAAAATTTGTTTTGCTGCATCTTCTAATTTCAAAGCTATATTTAAACTTCTAGCAAAATCATTGCAAGTGCCTCCAGGTAGTATGCCGACTAGTGGTGGATTTTCAAGCTCTGCTATCCCATTTATAATTTCATGAAGTGTCCCATCACCACCTAGAGATATTACAAGTTCATAATCTTTACCTTTCTCTCTTGCTATGATCTCTCCATCCCCTGCAGATTTAGTTTTAGATAAGGTTAAATTGTCTATTCCCTCAGATAATATCGGTATTATATTTTGCATTGTTTTCTCCATATCATCTTGTCCTGCATTTCCATTATAAATAAGAAGAGCGTTTTTATACATCTTTTCATCTCCTTCTAATATAATCTCTAATCTATTCTTTCTATATATTATACCATTATTTTATTATATATATCTATTTATACAAAATAAAAGAAGATAGAAATTCTATCCTCTTTTATAATCTATAATTTTCCTACAAATTCTTTACCAAATTCTTTACAGTTCTCTATTGCATCTTTATCAGGGTTCCAAAGTTCTTTTGGCCCACCTTCTATTAAGTCAAGTTTTGTATCCCTTAGTTTTTCTTCTAAAAGCTTGACTGACTCTCCAGACCAACCGTATGAACCAAATGCAGCTGTTTTTTTCTTTTTAAATCCAATTCCACGTATCATCTCCAAGATGCCTCCTGTAGCGTGCATTATACCTTTGTTTACAGTTGAAGAACCAAACATGAAGGCTTTAGATTTAAATAACTCTGTTATTATTTCGTTTTTATCAGTTTTAGCTGCATTAAAGAGTTTAACTGTTACCTCATGGTCTACTTCCTTTATTCCCTCAGCTATAGCCTCTGCCATCCTTCTGGTTGCTCCCCACATAGAATCATATATTAGAACAATTTGATTTTCTTGGTAAGCATCTGCCCACTCTAAATATTTTTCAACTATTTGAGCTGGATTATCTCTCCAAATAACTCCATGACTTGGAGCTATCATATTTAATGGGAGTTCAAATCCCAATATTTCTTTTATTTTCATAGTTACAAGCGGGCTAAAAGGTGTAAGTATATTTGCATAATATTTTATAGCTTCTTCGAACAATTCACATTGATCTACTGTGTCATTGTACATAAGATCTGAAGCATAGTGTTGACCAAAGGCATCATTGCTAAATAAAATATTATCTTTGTCCATGTACGTCATCATGCTATCTGGCCAGTGAAGCATTTTAGCTTCTACAAAGGTAAGTGTAGACTCACCAATATCCAATGTATCACCAGTTTTTACGATTTTAAAATTCCAGTCTGCTTCATGGAAGTGAGCTTTTATTATCTTTTCTCCATTAGCAGTACAATATATCGGCACATGAGGAATTTCCCTCATTATAAGTGGTAGGGCCCCGCTATGGTCTATTTCATTGTGCTGAGCTATTATATAATCTATATCATTTAAATCTATTTCTTCCTTTAATCTCGCAAGATATTCCTCAGCAAAGGGTGCCCAAGCAGTATCAATGAGAACATTCTTCTCATCTTTAATCAAATATGAATTATATGAGGAGCCTCTATGTGTAGAATACTCATCACCATGAAAACTTCTAAGTTCCCAGTCTATCTTGCCTACCCAAGTTACCTTATCAGTCATTTTAAAACCCATAATTTTCTCCTCCTTATATTTTTTCTTCTCTTTTAACTTTATACCCATATTATGAAAATAAATCTCTTCTATAGATATTTCCCTTCCAAGTTTTCCAATAAATCTATATACTTCTTCTGTAGACCACTATCTTTAGCTTCTGCTTCTACTTTTCCTGCTTCTTCTTCTATAAAAGCCTTAGCATCTTCATCCAGCATCTTTTCTGCAAATCTATACATAGCATTATCTTCTTTGTCAGTATGCCTATCTAAAAGATTTGCATATCCTATAGCATTTGCTATTATATCAAGTCTTGCCTTATCGCTTCCATCTTTATACTCTTTTACTGCAATCTCTAAATTCTGCACATAAAGTCTACCGAGGTCATGCTCTATATACATACCAGTTATTGCTCCTGCATTTCTAAGTCTTTCAATCTTCTCATTCATGGTTTTAAATAATATGTCTTCTTCCTTTTTGTGATGATGTTTATCCGCATAAATTCTTACAAAATCAATTATTTTTCCTATATCTTCTATGTCAAACTCTTCCAGCGTCATTATCTTATAACTTAAGCTTCTTATTACCTTTAACATTCTTCTTATATTATTATGCTCATTTATCATTATATCTATACTTTCCATTTTTTCACTCTTTTCTTATTGGATTTCTTCTAGGGCTGAAAAATTTAATATATCTATATTTCTCTGCCCCTTAAGTCTTATAATTCCCAGTTCTTGAAAGGCCGAAAGTTTTCGGCTAAGTGTTTCACTGCTCATTCCTATTTGAGATGCTAGATCCTTTTTACTTAGATTCAAATTAACTCTTCCATCCCTATCTGAAAGTTCCAGCAATATATCTGCAAGACGCTTTTCTACTGAGCTAAGATTTATATTTTCAATCAAGGATTCAGCTCTTTCAAGTCTTTCACTTAGTTCCTCCATTATCTTAAAGGATATCAAAGGATACTTTTTTAATAAACTTTTAAAATCTTTTTCATCTATAATACACATAGTTGTATCTGTTAAAGCTTGAGCATTGTCCATTAGTGGAGAAGATTTAAATATGGAAAGTTCACCCATAAATTCCCCAGCTTCTAAGATTCTAATAACTTGTTCTTTACCTGATATAGTTATTCTTGTAATTTTAACCTTACCACTATTTATAACATAAAGACTTCCACCTTTTTCTCCTGCCATATAGATCAGTTCACCTTTTTTATACTCTTTATGGTTTATGATAGAAGTTATTTCTTTCATTTCTTCTCTATCTAAATTGCTAAATATAGGCACTCTCTCTACACAAGATTGTTCTTCACAGCATGTACAATTCATAAAATCCACCCTCTATCTTTTATTGTGATATCCAAAAAGCATTATAGAATCTGTTAGTACAAGTATAACAGATATTTCATAGATAAGCAGCGTAAAAGATAGCCTTGATGTCTGAACTATCGCTCTTGAAAATATTAAAGCAATTGATATTTCAAATGTTTTGTTATGTTTTTCTGATAAATTTATTATATCTCATATATTTATTCTTATCCTTGACCTAGGTCAAATTTAAGAAGTATCTTTCTATAATAAAAAGAATTTCTTCCTATTATTTTGTTTGTATTAAAAATAATAGGAAGAAATTCTTTTTCAAGCAATGTTTTTTATATTAATAATTTTGAAACTTTAAAATTTATTTTAATGGTTTTAGGATATCCTAAAGTTTCATGAATAATTCAGAGTAAATTATTACTTAGCTCTAATTTTTTTGTCATTAAGCATCATTTTAACTAAAATTAAATAAATAGTAGCTCCGCTTATAGTTCCTGTAATCCAAGCAACATCTGATAATGGCTTGAAAATCGGAATAAGGTTACCTGATATTGATATTATTAGACCTAAAATAGTTGCGATGTATGCTTGAATATTTGTACCACTATAACCGCTTTCAACATTAGGATCTTTAGTATTAATATAAAGCTCATCCAAGTTAATTTCTTCCTTTTTTACTAAAAAGTAATCGGTAATCATTACGCCAGCGACTGGTCCTAAAAGTGCTCCAATCAAACTCAAAAACGCCATTATTCCACTCTCACCCGCCTCCAATTAGTAAATATCCTGGCCATATTTGAGCTATTAATATAGTTAATACAGTTGCCCCTATATATGTTTGAACACCAAATCAGGCAGTAGCAGCTACTACTCCTCTAAGAAATCCTGGTAATTTTGAACCAGTAACCCCATAAGCGGATCTTAGTTGCATTGAGAAAGGAATTCCATATTTTGTTCCTCCTTTCCTATAATATAGCTATTTTTTTAAAAGAAGGGATACCTCTATCTCTATAGGTATCCCTTCTTTGTCTTTTAAATATTTATATTAAATTCTTTAATTCTTATCTTTCGCCTGGTCTGTGG
>CAZRHX010000007.1:0-17410 GCA_964599855.1 uncultured Tissierella sp.
AGACTATGTGTCTCAACTTGCACAGTTTACCTCTCTAGAACTTATGACAGAGGTAGTGGAAAACTTAAACTATGTGAATTCGATGAGTCAGCAACAATATGCTTTTAGCTTAATAGGAAAAGAAGTTAGTTTAAAAGTAGGTGAAGCAAATATAAGTGGTCTTGTAGAAAAGATAAAATTTAAAGAAGGATTGCCTATGATAACTGTTGGTGGAGAGGACTATCAACTTGGAAATATTATGGAAGTAGGTGAAGCAAATGAGTCTTAAAATAGGAGAAAATAAAATACAAGCTAGTGGTATATTTCAAACACCAAAAAAAATTCAAAGAAATCCAGGATTTGACAATGGCTTTGAAAACATTCTTAAAGAAAAGATGGAAGAAAAAAATGGTGTGAAATTATCTAGCCATGCTCAAAAAAGACTGATAGAAAGACAGATGTATCTCCAAAAAAGCGATATTAATAAATTGACAGATGCAATGGAAAGGCTAGAAGAAAAAGGCGCTAAAGAAAGCCTTATGATATACAAGGATATGGCCTTTATAGCAAGTATAAAAAATAGGACAATAATAACAGCTATGGGGAGCAATGATTTAGATATAGTTACAAATATAGATAGTACAGTGATGGTAAAATAAAAATGAAAAAGGCTGGACCAAAAGGAAGCCTTAAATCTTCTGACTGACTGATGAAGATAAAATAGGAGGAATAGATAAATGTTAAAATCATTATATTCAGGTGTAAGTGGAATGAGAAGTTTTCAGACTAAGATGGACGTTATAGCAAACAATATAGCCAATGTAAATACAACAGCTTTTAAATCAGGGAGAGTAAAGTTTCAAGATCTTTTAAATCAATCAGTGGCATCAGCTCAATCACCACAGGCGGGAGCACGTGGAGGAATTAATCCTCAACAAATAGGTCTGGGAGTAAAATTAGGTAGTATAGATACTTTAATGGAAAATGGATCGATGCAGCCTACTAGCAGGGGACTTGACTTTGCAATAGCAGGAGAAGGTTTCTTTACAATCTCTCCTGATGGAGGCAAGACATCCCTTTATACAAGAGATGGGGCCTTCTATGTCGACAATGATAATAATCTAGTAAATTCAAGTGGACTTAAAGTTATGGGATATAATGCTGCTGGTGGAAAAGTAACAGTACCAGCAAATCCTACAGAGGCAAGTTTAAGGGCTTTGACTATACCACAAACTTTAGCTACTCATGGTGACCTACAAGAATTTAGCATAGATGGTACTGGTATGATAAAAGGAACCTATTTATCAGCTGCAGGAGCAAGTAGTATACAGGAGTTAGGTCAAATATCTTTAACCACATTCTCTAATCCATCTGGACTCACCAAAGATGGTGGAAATAACTATAAAGTATCAAATAACTCAGGAAGACCATCTGTAGGAGAAGCTGGTAAAGCTGGAAAAGGAACCACTCAACAAGGCTTTCTTGAAATGTCTAATGTAGACCTTGCCAATGAGTTTACTGAAATGATAGTTACAAGTCGTGCTTATCAGGCTAATTCAAGAAGTATAACTACATCAGACGAAATGATTCAAGAATTACTTAATTTAAAGAGATAATATAGGGTGATAAGGGGGAGTTTCTCCTCCTTTGGTTTTCATAGAAATTAAATTGAAAAGAGGCAAAAGGATGATAATGCTTACTTCTATTAAAGGAAAAAAATTTTGTTTGAATTGTGATTTGATCTATAAAATTACAGAAGCTCCCGACACTATAATAACCCTTATAAATGGCAAAGTTTTAAGAGTTGAAGAGAGATGTGATGAAATTAGAAAAAGTATAATCGAATTTAAAAGATCGATCTATGCTGCACCATTGGAGGGATAATTAATGAAAAAAAATATGTTTCCATTGATAGGTTTAGTCTCAGGGGCTGCTCTCTTAGTATGGGCAATTATGATGGCGGGAGATATTACAAGTTTTATGGACCCTACATCTATAATAATAACTGTCTTTGGAAGTTTTGCGGCACTTATGATAAGCTTTCCAATTAAAACACTTAAAAACATACCTTCTGTTATTAAGATACTTCTAAGTTCTCCACAAAATCAAAGAGTGGACTTAGTAAAATCTTTTGCTGAACTCTCTAAAAAAGCTAGAAAAGATGGTCTCTTAGCTCTTGAAAAAGATGTAGAAGCAATTGATAATGAATTTATGATAGAGGGACTTAAGATGGTAATAGATGGAGTTGAGCCTGACACTATAAAAGAAACACTTGAGTTAAAACTAGATACTATGGAAATCAGACATAGATCTGGTCAAGAACTATTTGAAAAGTGGGGTGAGCTTGCTCCAGCTTTTGGTATGCTAGGTACTCTTATAGGTCTTGTAATAATGCTTTCAGACCTTTCAGACCCAGATGCTATAGGTCCTGGAATGGCTACGGCCTTACTTACTACATTTTATGGAAGTCTTTTAGCCAATCTAATATTTATACCTATAGCTTCAAATCTTTCGCTTCAGACGGATGAAGAAGTTTTTACAGGAGAGATGGTTATGGAGGGGATACTTCAAATTCAATCTGGAGCAAATCCAAGATTGCTAGAAGAAAAACTTAAAACTTATCTTTCTACAGAAGAGTTAAAAGTACTGAACAATGAAAAAGGATCAGAAGAAGCAGTGGGAGCTGCCAGCTATGAGTAGAAGACGAAATAAAGGTAAAAAAGAAGGTGGCGGTTCCCCAGGCTGGATGACTACATTTTCAGATCTTATGAGTTTGCTTTTGACATTTTTTATACTACTTTATTCAATGAGTAATATAGATTCTCAAAAATTTGAAGAGATGACTAAGTCTCTTCAAGGAGTTCTTTCAGGGCTAGGATATACACAAGTCTTAGAAGGTCAAGATAGCAGTATGGAGATACCTGAAGAAGATGAAACAGCAAAAGATGAGGTATTAGAAACAAGTACATTGGAAGATGAAATTCAAGATGTATATGAAAAAGTAATTGATTATGTAGAAGCAGAAGGCCTAGATGCTGATGTAACAGTAAACTATAATAAAAGAGGTATATTTGTAGATATCAAAGAGGCAATCCTATTTGATTTAGGGAGTTCTGGAATAAAAACAAGTGGACTTGAAGTCTTAAAAAAGATAGAAGGCATACTACAAGAGTTTGACAATGAAATAGTTATAGAAGGGCATACTGATGATATACCTATGCAAGGTGGTTTATATCCTAGCAACTGGGAACTTTCTACAGCTAGAAGTGTTTCAGTGGTAAGATATTTAAGCGAAACAGGCAATATAGGTCAAAATAGACTGTCTGCTGTGGGTTATGGAGAATATAAGCCTATCGTTCCAAATATCAATGAAAAAAACAGAGCCATAAACAGAAGAGTAAATATACTCATAATATTTGACGAAGAGAGTGACAAGGAGTAGAGAGATGGAAAAGGGAAAAGAAAAGAAAAGTAAATTAAAATTTATAATAATTATATTGCTCGTAGTTATTTTACTTGCAGCATCTATAACGGCATATTTTATGATTTCAGGTAAAAGCTTAAAAGATATTAAAAAGGCAAGCAAGTCTGAAGATGAGTATACTATTGCATTAGATGAATTTGTAACAAATCTTAAAAACGAAAATAAAGGTAAAAATTATTTAAAGATACAAGTTGCACTTATGTATAAGGATGAAAAAAACACTGAAACAATGGAATCAAATTTAAGCAAGATAAGAGACATAGTATTAAATGATCTAAGGGAAAAAACTACAGAACAGATTTTAGAGGTCAAAAACACACCCAAACTCAAGGAAGAGTTATTGAAAAAATTAAATGATTCTCTAGGTGAAGAAGTCATAGAGGATATTTACTTTACAAATCTAATAGTACAATAAGGAGAAATGGAATTATGGGAGGATTTTTTACCGTTTTACAGACTTTTTTAGTGTTAGTTTTTGTTATAGTACTTGCACATTTAAGTCTTAAACTATTAAATAAATACATGATAAATCAAAGCAAGATTATAAAGATATGGGAGAAGACTAGTGTAAACAATAATTCCTCTATAGGAGTTGTGGAGGTTACGGGTAAATATTATCTTATGAGTTTTACCCAAAGTGAGAACAAAATATTAAAGGAACTTCAAAAGGAAGAAATAGAAGAAATTTTAAAGGAAAAAGAAGATAGTATGGATATAAAGGACAATAGAGTTTATAAGAAAGTCAATTCTATAATAGAGAAGAGGAAGTATAATTGAAGAATTTTAAAATATTTATGGTAGTCTTAATCTTATCTATATTTCTTTTTTCTAGTGTTTCCCTAGCCAGTCCAGATCTGGGTGACTTGGGTATTGTTTTAGATGGAGAGGCAGATAGGGAGGCTACTGTAGATACTGTAAAACTGTTTATAATTATTACAATACTCACTCTTGCTCCTTCTTTTTTAATTCTTACAACATGTTTTACTAGGATAATAGTAGTACTTTCTTTTTTAAGGAATGCTATGGGTACTCAGCAATCGCCTCCAAACCAGCTTCTTATAGGATTAGCCTTATTTTTAACATTTTTTATAATGAAACCAGTTTATACTGAGATAGTGGATACTTCAGTTACACCTTTTCTGGAAGATGAGCTAACAAGACAAGAGGCTATGGATGAAGGTGCAAAGCCTTTAAAAGAATTTATGCTTAAACAAACTCGGGAAAAAGATATTGCTCTATTTTTAAGAGCATCAGGTTCACCCAATGTAGAAAAGCCAATGGATGTTGCTATTACTACAGTTATACCTGCTTTTGCGATTAGTGAACTAAGGACAGCGTTTAGTATGGGGTTTTTACTGTTTATTCCATTTTTAGTAATAGATATGGTGGTTGCAAGTATACTTATGAGTATGGGTATGTTTATGCTTCCTCCGGTAATGATATCCCTTCCATTTAAAATACTACTTTTTGTATTGGTAGATGGATGGCATGTAGTTATAAAATCTTTAGTAGAAAGTTTTATATAAGAGGGAGATATATATATGAGTCAAAACTTAGTATTAGATGTAATGAGAAGTGGTTTTTTAACTATAATAAAGGTGTCCTTTCCAGTTCTTATAATTGCATTGGTTGTGGGACTGGTAATAAGTATACTTCAGGCTACAACACAGATCCAAGAGCAGACACTTTCTTTTGTTCCAAAGCTTATAGCTGTTATGGGAGCTTTGATTATATTTGGAAGTTTTATGTTAAATGAGCTTTTAGACTTTACTAAAAACATATTTAATATTATGTCAAATCTAAATTAGGTGAAAAGATGACTATACAATTTGAAAAGTTAATTTTAATCTTAGTCAGAATTACATCTTTTATAGTCATATGTCCCGGCTTTTCATTTAAGGGACTTCCCAATATATTTAAGCTTGGTCTTTCCTTTAGTGTTTCTTTAATAGTTTATTTTATAGTTCCAGATTTGACACTTGGAGGAAATTTCTATCTTCTGATTATTTTAGCTATAAAGGAAGTATTATTTGCTTTGAGTATAGGCTATATAACAAAGTTGGTATTTACAGCTATAGAAATCGCAGGAAACTTTATAGATTTCCAAGTAGGATTTTCAATGGGACAGGTTTTCGACCCTTCCATGGGAGTTAGTAGTTCAAACTATGGTAGACTTCTTAATTGGCTCTCCATATCAGTTTTCTTTATGCTCAACATGCATCATTATATGATAGAAATGCTTATAAAGAGTTTTGAATACGTGCCTTTAAATACTATAGATTTAAATCAGTTTGGAGTAGAGAGTATAGTAAAACTTTTTTCACATGTATTTGAACTAGGCTTTAATCTTGCAATACCTATTATAATAGTGGTTTTAACTACAGATATAGTTTTAGGTATAATCTCAAGAACCGTTCCTCAAATAAATGTGCTTATGCTGGGGATGCCTATGAAGAGTATGATAAGTTTTGTAGTTTTTATTTTCATTTCTTCTTGGATTTTAAATTCTGTAGGAGATATCATAAGTCTTATGCCAAAGTTTATAGAAGGATTCATTCAATCAATAGGATAGGTAAGGAGTTTTAACATGGATGATAAAGCTAGTAAAACTGAAGATGCTACACCCAAAAAGCTTCAAGATTCTAAGAAAAAAGGACAAGTAGCAAAGAGTGGGGACTTAAATGGAGCTGGAAGTCTGTTTATATTTACTATCTTTTTTATATCTCTTGCAAATTATCTATTTAATAATTCCTATAATTATATGGAGTCATCTCTTGCAAGAACACCAAAGGAAACTATGACAGAAGCTTTCTTAAGAAATTTATTTGTAGATGATTTAATTGATGCTATGCTCATATTGCTTCCATTCTTTGGAGTAGCTATATTGGTTGGAATTATAACAAATCTAGTTCAAATAGGATTTATATTTACTACTGAGCCTTTAAAGCCTGATATTAAGAAATTAAATCCAATAGAAGGGTTTAAAAAAATATTCTCTAAAAAATCTTTACTGACACTTGTAAAAAATTTATTAAAACTTATCTTGGTTTTTTATTTGACTTATAAGACCCTTTCTACAGAATTTATAAAGATATTGAATTCAGGAAATATAGGAACTGAAAAGATATTCCCATTTTTTATAGACTTTATAAAGACCGTTGGCATAGACATAGCTATAGTTATGTTTTTACTTGGTATAATGGATTATGTGCTTGAAAAACAAGAGTGGAAGAAAAATTTGCGAATGTCAAAACAAGATATAAAAGATGAGTATAAACAGATGGAAGGTGACCCTCAAATAAAGGGTAAAAGACAGCAAAGACAAAGAGAGCTATCCATGGGTAGGATGTTAGATGATATGGAAGACTCTACAGTTGTCATAACAAATCCAACTCATTTAGCAGTTGTTTTAAAATATGAGATAGGTCTAAATAAGGCGCCTATGGTTACAGCTAAAGGTGGAGACCATTTAGCTAAAAAGATAAGAGAAAAGGCTAAAGAATTAAAGATACCTATAATAGAAAACAAAGTTTTAGCTAGAACAATGTACAAACAAGTTGAGATAGGCGATTCTGTTCCAATGGAACTATATCAAGCAATAGCAGAAGTTTTAGCCCTGGTATATGATATGGAAAGAAAAAACAAAGGTAAGATTTAAAGAGGATGGTATATTATGAGGGAAAGCTTTAAAAGGATTATAAATTTTATTAATAAACATATAGAAATAATTATAGCTTTTGTAGTTATAGGTATAATAGGGATAATAATAGTGCCTATGTCAAGTTTTATGTTAGATCTTTTACTAGTTATAAATATTACAATGGGAATTATCATACTTCTTCTTACTCTTTTTACTAGAAGTGTATTGGAATTTTCCACATTTCCAACACTTCTATTGGTTACAACTATGTTTAGATTGGCACTTAATATTTCATCTACACGTCTTATCTTAAGTGATGGAGATGCAGGAAAAGTTATAGATGCCTTTGCAAACTTTGTTACTGGAAATAATTATATAGTAGGTAGTGTTATATTTATTATTATAGTTATAGTTCAGATGGTAGTAGTTACAAGTGGTGCATCTCGTGTGTCTGAAGTATCGGCTAGATTTACACTAGATGCCATGCCAGGTAAACAGATGGCTATAGATGCAGACTTAAACAGTGGTGTTATAGATGAACAAGAAGCTAAGAAAAAAAGAAAAGATCTTGAAAGAGAAGCGGATTTTTATGGCTCTATGGATGGTGCCAGTAAATTTGTAAAGGGTGATGCTATAGCAGGTATACTTATAACCATTATAAATCTCTTGGGAGGGATACTTATATTTTCCATGCAGTATGGAATGAGTGCACTAGAAGCATTGGATAAATTTGGTAAGCTTACTATAGGAGATGGACTTGTAAGTCAGATGCCTGCACTTTTGATTTCAATAGCTTCTGGTATTTTAGTTACTCGTTCAGATGATGATCATGGCTTTGGAGAGTCAGTTACCAGTGAGTTGTTTGGTTTTTCTAAAGTTATAATGCTAGCTTCGGTAGTCATATTTTTAATATCTTTAGTACCAGCTTTTCCAACAATCCCATTCCTGATAGTGGCTTTGATTTTAGGGAGTATAGGCTATATACTTCTTGAAAATGAAAAGTTAGAAAAAGTTAATGTTGCAGAGACAAGTGCAGCACTTGTAGAAAGTAATGCTAGTATAGAAAGAGATAAAGAGAAAGAAGACAATATATTAAATTTCCAAGTAGAGCCTATCGCTCTTGAAATAGGATATGGACTTATATCTCTTGTAGATGAAAGTCAGGCAGATAATCTTATTGAACATATATCGGCTATAAGAAAACAATGCGCTATGGAAATGGGAATAATTGTAAATCCTATAAGAATTAGAGACAATCTTCACCTAGATCCAAATGAGTATCTACTTAAGATAAAAGGCAATGAAGTTGCAAAAGGTCAGATAAATACAAATAAAGCTCTTGTTATAGATCCAGGTGGAGGAATTGAGGGGCTAGAGGGAACAAAAACTAGAGAGCCAGCCTTTGGACTTCCAGCTCTTTGGATAGATGAAGACAATCGTGAACTCGCAGATCTAAAGGGATATACCGTAATAGACCCTGTTATAGTTTTGGTTACTCATTTAAAGGAAATAATAAAACAAAATAGTTTTGAACTCATGGGTAGGCAAGAAGTAAAGCAACTTTTAGAAAGTATAAAGGAAAAATATAATGTAGTAGTAGATGAACTTATTCCTGAAATAATGAGTCTTGGAGAAGTTCAAAAAGTACTTCAAAATCTTTTAAAAGAAGATGTTCCTATAAATGATTTAGTTACTATATTAGAAATACTAGCCGATCAAGGAGTTGTAACTAAGGATACTGAAGTTTTAACAGAACATGTTCGACATGGTCTTCAAAGAACTATAGTAAATAGCCATCTAAATGAAGATGGGATTTTAAATGTGGTGACTATACATCCTCAACTTGAAGATGTAATAGGAAGAAACATACAAAAGACTATATCGGGCAGCATTCCGGTATTAGATCCTCAAGATATTACCAAGATATTTGACAGTGTAAAACAAATAGAAGATAGTTTAGTTGCAAATGGAATTCAACCTCTTATTCTTAGTTCACCTAAGATAAGAGTAGCATTTAAAAATCTTATTTCCTTTAATTTTCCAAATTTAAAGGTGCTTTCTTTAAATGATATACCAAATGATATAGAAATAGAAGCTCTAGGGATGGTTGATAAAATATGATTATAAAAACATATACAGTGGAAAATATGAAAGAAGCTGTTGTAAGAGCCACATATGAGCTTGGTAAAGAGGCTCTCATTATAAGTCAACAAGAAATAAAATTAGGTAGATGGTATAACCCTTTTAAAAAAAAGAGGCTAAAAGTGACATTTGCCCTAGAAGAAGAATCAAGCCCTAAAATAATGGTGAAAGAAGCTAAGGAGAAAAAAGAAATAGAGTATTCTATAGAGGAACTTGTAGAGAAAAATCCTATGCTTAAAAATATAAGTGATAGAACGAGGAATCAGCTTTTAGGATATTTAAAACTAAATATGAAAAATGAAAACAATCTTTCCATAGATGAAATAGTAGATTTTATCAGAATAGCATATAAAGATAATTGTTTTGAAAAAAAGGTGCGAGCGAGAAGGATAAATATATTTGTGGGTCCTACTGGTGTAGGAAAGACAACTACAATAGCAAAGATCGCAGCTCATGAAAAGTTAGTACACAAGAAAAAGGTAGGTCTTATAACTATGGACACCTATAAAATAGGTGCCATAGAACAACTTAGAACTTATGCTGAAATTTTAAAGCTTCCATTTCAAGTAGTTCATCAACCAGAGGAGATGAATGAAAAACTTGAAAAGCTTAAAGATTGCGATATGATTCTTATAGATACCCTTGGTACAAGTCAAAGAAATAAGGAAAAATTAAATGATATAAATTTATATTTAGAAAATATTGAAAATAAAACAAATAAATTTTTAGTTTTAAGTGTTTCTACAGATATAGAGACAACAAACTCTATCTTTGAAAAATATAAAGCCTTAGATTATAATGGGCTTATTTTAACTAAGTTTGATGAAGTGACAAATTTTAATAATCTTTGGAATATGATAGAATATAATGAATATCCGGTACAGTATTTTTGTCATGGTCAAAATGTTCCAGATGATATAGAAAGTGCCACTTTAGAAAACTTAATAGCTTATAGTGGGGAGATTTATCAAGATGAATGATCAGGCTAGTAGACTTAGAGAGATAACAAACTTGACAGATGAATCTATTGAAGATACCTATCAAAAGTCTACAGACATATATTCTGTAGTAAGCGGAAAAGGAGGAGTTGGAAAGACCAATTTAGCTGTTAATTTAGCTATAAAATTACAACAAAAGGGAAAAAAAGTACTTGTTTTAGATGCAGATATAGGTATGAGCAATGCAAATATACTTCTCGGGATAGGTGCTTCGAAAAATCTTTCTGAAGTTATAAATGGAAGTTCTCCGGTGAAAGATATAATTATAAATGGACCAGAAGGTGTAGATTTAATAAGTGGTGGTACTGAGCTATTTTCAATAGAAAGCCTAGAAAAGACTGAGCAAGAAGAAATAATAAAGAGTTTAGAAGAATTAGGAGAGTATGATATTATAATCATAGACAATGGCGGGGGCATCAATAAGCACAGTCTCACTTTTTCAAGTTTTGCAGATGAGATAATACTTGTAACAACACCAGAACCTACTGCTCTTACTGATGCATATAGAATTTTAAAGGCAAACAGTTTATACAAAGTAAAAATGAGCGCATTGGTTGTA
Organism: uncultured Tissierella sp.; assembly: GCA_964599855.1. Classification (GTDB taxonomy): domain Bacteria; phylum Bacillota; class Clostridia; order Tissierellales; family Tissierellaceae; genus Tissierella_A. The sequence goes on from CAZRHX010000007.1 coordinate 10,803, forward strand.
ATAAACCAGGTAATAGATGATTGCCAAGGAGAAGAGAGTTTTATCAAACTTAAAAATATTTGTAATAAGTTTTTAAATATAAAAGTAGAATCTTTAGGATATATATTCAATGATATAAGAGTAAACAAATCTATTATGGAGCAAGTTCCTCTAGTTTTAAACTATCCAAAAGCTCTTGCAAGCGAAAACATAGATGATATTGCAAACAAGCTTTTAGGAATAGAGCTGTTAAATACGAATAAGACTAGTATAAAAAAACTTAGTAATAGATTAATAAAATTTTTCGGGTGATGAAATGGATAGGTATATGAAATTATTTAAATTAAATGAAAAAGTTGAACTTTGTTCAAAAAATGATGAAAAAATCTCAGGCCGAATATATGATATAGAGGGTGAAAAGCTTTATATATCTATTTCAGCAGATGATGGGGGTTTTAAACTCTTATCAAAAGGTGAAGAAATAATGGGATTTGTATATTGTGTGGAGGATATATTAAGGTTTGATGCTACAATAACTGGCAGGATATTTACTAATACTTCAGTATATGAAATATCTAATATTAAAAACTTTGTTAGAATTCAAAGAAGAGAAAATATAAGAGTAAAGAGCTCTACTAATATGAAATATACAGATAGTGAAACTTTACTGAAAATAGATTTTACAGGAAAAGAAGAATTAGGTTTTAAAAAAGCAGAAAAACATCTAAGAGAAGGTTTCTTAATAGATTTAAGTGCAGGTGGAATCAAACTATCTACTGTAGAAAACTTTAATATAGGTAATAAACTTCTTTTATTTATAGATTTAGAAGGTAAGAAGATGATATTAAAAGGTAAAATAGTGCATAAAGAATTTAATTTTATACCACGGAAACCAGTATATTTCTATGGAATACAATTTATTGATATAAAGACAAATCAACAAGAAAAAATTATTAGTTATTTATTTGTTAAGATGCGTAAAAATAGGATGAGATAAGATGAGGGATCAAATGTTTTATAAAGATGAAAATCTAGATGATTTAATAATCGAATACTTACCTTTAGTTAAAAAAATAGTAGGGAGAATGAACACCAGAAATAGGGAATATGATGAAGACGATTTGTTCAGCATAGGTGCTATAGGACTTATAGATGCTATAAAAAAATTTGATACTACAAAGGGTGCATCTTTTGAAACCTATGCACAGATAAGAGTTAAGGGCGCTATAATAGATGAACTGAGAAAGCTTGGAAAAGTTTCTAGAAATAAAATAGACAAATTGAATAATTATTATAATGAAAAAGAAATGCTTGAAAACTCTATGAAGAGAACTCCAACGGAAAAAGAGATATGTGAAAGTATGAAAATACAAAAGAGCGATTTATTCGAAATCCATGAAACAGTGAATGATCTATCTGAAATCTCACTTGAAACAGTACTATTTCCTCAAGGAGAAAATGAGTTTGGACTTATGGATGTTTTAGAAGATAGAGAAGCTATTTCCCCGCAAAATGAACTTCTTAAAGAAGAACAGACAGATCAACTGACTCTTGCAATAGAATCTTTAGATAAAAGAGAAAAGATAGTTTTAGATCTTTACTATAGAGAGGAACTTACATTGAAGGAAATAGGCTATGTATTAGATATTTCTATTCCAAGAGTTTCTCAAATTCATAGTAAAATACTTTTGAAATTAAGAGAAAAAATTGAAAAACTAGGAGTAGAATAATGTTTTATATACTTATGATAATTGGAATCACCTCTATAGTATTGGGGAATGTTTTAGAGCGACGATATTTAAAATCATCTGAAGAAATCTTGATAGATGAAGAGTATGATGAAAAAACAAAAAACCCTAAGGAGATTGGTAAAAGTAAAGAAGAAACTTTAGACTTAGAGAAAAGACTTAAAATTCTTGAAGAAATGTTATTTAGTAAAATATTAAAGGAAGAGATAAGTAGCTTTGCAATAGTAGAAAATGAAAGCACACAAAAAGAAACAAACAGAAAAGAGGATTCTATAGAAAAATATAAACTGATAAAGGAATATGAAAAGCGAAATAAAGATATAGATGAGATAGCTAAACTCTTGGAGATAAACAAAGGGGAGGTATTGTTATTAAAAAATTTATACAAAAACTTATAAATAAAAAGCATTATATATTTATCCCCTTTGGGCTTGGAATAATAATAAGCGCTATTTTAATGAATACTTTTTATAATACAAAGATAAATTTAAATATAGAAGAAAAAGCGAGGGAGCTTGGAATGATATATCCTTATGAGCTAAAGGTGATGGATAAAGAGGGAGAATCTAGAGATGATTAGAAGCATATATACAGTAAATAGAAGTATGAATGTACTTCAAAAACAACAAGAAAACACAAGTGGAAATTTAGCAAATGCAAATACTTCAGGTTATAAGTTTAAAACAATAATGCAAAGTACTTTGGAACCTTATAAAATGGTAAATCATGCTGCTGGAAAGAATAAAGATAGAAAACAAGACCTAGGAGAATTTATATTTGGAAATAGAATAGATGAAACTATAAAGGATTTTACCAACGGAAGCGTTTATGATAGCCAAAACTTTACAGACTTTGCCCTTCAGGATAGAGGTTTTTTTACTGTGGAATTAGCTAATGGCGAAAGAGGATATACAAGAAATGGTAATTTTGTAATAGGAGAAGATAACAGCATAAGAACTCCAAATGGAGAAAGGGTACTTGGGATAAATAATGGAAATATATCACCTATTTATGCAGATGAAAACTTTAGAGTAGATAACGGTGGAGTTGTAATAGGCTCTAATGAAAGATTTTTAATCACTGACTTTGCAGACTATAATTTATTGGTAGATAGAGGAGATACAATATTTACTACAGATGTTGGAGGCAATATCATGGATAGTCCATTGATTATGCAAAATTATTTAGAGGCATCAAATGTTGATTTTACAAAAGAAATGGTAAAGATGATAGAGGTTTCAAGGGAGTTTGAATCAAATCAAAAGATGATTCAAACAGCGGATGAGACACTTTCAAAAGCTGTAAATGATATAGGAAGACTATAGGAGGGCTGAACATATGTATAATATTCTAAGTTTAAATAAAAATGCAATGAAAGCTCATCAGACAAAGATGGATGGAATAGCCAATGATGTAGCCAATGTAAACACATATGGCTATAAGAGAAAAGAAGTAAACTTTGAAGAACTTCGTTTAAGAGAAGTAGAAGGTGATGTTTTAAAGTCTGATAGGGCAAGGGACCTTAGTTTGAATATGGGAGTAAAGTCAGGTCTTACAAAAACTACTTTTAATCAAGGAGCTATAATTTCTTCAAATAAAAAATTCGATATGGCAATTTCAGGAGAAGGATTTTTTGGTGTTAGGGATAGAAATAATAATCTGATTTTAACTAGAAATGGAGGATTCCATCAAAATGAAGATGGTAGTATTTCGGATGATTTGGGTAATAAATTAGAAATGGAAATTTATCAACCATTTGAAAGATGGACAGGCGAAGTGAATATATCTAAAACAGGAGAAATAAGGAGTTTAGAAGATGGTCAGAATACATTATTAGGTCAAGTAATGCTTTATAAGCCAGGGAATCCTCATAATCTTATTTCGCTTGGTCAAGGGAATTATGCACTTAAAAATGGTGCAAATTTAGAGAATTCACTTACAGGCGAAGGATTTGGAGATATAAACCAATATTTTTTAGAATCTTCCAATTCAGAGATGGCAAAGAGTATGGTTGATATGATAACAACCCAGAGAGTGTATTCTATGAATGCCAAAGCATTGCAGACAACAGATGATATGATGACAATGATAAATGGAATAAAAAGATAAAAGAGGAGATTTTTAGATTAAGACCTCCAAATCAAATCTCTCCTCTTTATAAAAAGGAGAGATTTTTTGTTGAAATCAAATTTTATAATACAAGAAAAACATAAGATAGGAGGGATACCAGCTTTAAGGCTAATTCCCAAAGATATGAAAGGATCTATTCCAACTATAATATTCTATCATGGCTGGAGTTCTTCAAAAGAAATCCAGCTTATGAGAGGGATGATTTTGGCAGGCTTTGGATATCAGGTTATACTACCAGATTCAATTAATCATGGGGAAAGAGGAAGAGTAGATTATTCTAATCCTACAGAAGTGGTAAAATATTTTTGGCCTACAATTTTACAAAACCTAGATGAGTATAGAGAGATAAGAGACTTTTCTATTGAAAATTTTAATGCTGATAGTGAAAGATTTGGAATAAGTGGTAATTCTATGGGAGCTTTCACTGCAAGTGGTATTTTCACCTATAATTCTGAAATAAAAGCACTTGTCATGTTGAATGGTTCTGCAAATTGGACTGGAGCAAATTTCATATTTAAAGAATTAGTCCCAGGTCAACTTCCAGATTGGCTTAAAGAAGAAGAAAAGGAGGTAAGTTTTATAGATCCCATGAATAATATGAAAAACCTAGTAGATAGGCCTATACTTATACTTCATGGAAAGGCTGATAGTGTGGTAGATATAAAAAGCCAAAAAGATTTCTATAAAACAGCCTATGAAAAATATAGTGACAAAAACAAGATAAAATTAATCGAGTACAATAATTTAAACCACATTGTTTCTACAAATATGATGGAAGAAACAGTAAAATGGTTTGAAAGATTTATCAAATAGATATATAATTAGAGATATAAAAAATAAATGGAATCTATTTGAAAAGAGGCAATATTATGAAACCTGTAATTGGACTTACTAGTCAAAGTGAAGAAATAAAGGGTACTAAGTTGAATAAACTTAAGTATACTTATATAGATGCAATAGAAGCAGCAGGAGCTATTCCAATCGTGCTTCCCAATTTAAAAAATATAGAAGATCTCGATCAGATATTAAAAAGATTAGATGGACTTTTTTTTACTGGTGGTGAAGATATATCGCCTCTTCTCTATGATGAGGAAGCTATAAAATTTACCACAGAGATCTCCTATGAAAGAGATCGAATGGAGATGTCACTTTTCAAAGCAGCCTATAAAAAAGGCCTACCTATTCTTGGAATATGTAGAGGTCTTCAAATGATAAATATCTCTCTAGGGGGTACATTGTATCAAGATATTCCATCTCAAGTTGAAGATTCACATGGGCACTTTTCAACCTATGATATAAAAGGTGGTTATCACAGGATAGATATCTTTGAAGATACATTTTTATTTGATATCTTTAAAGAAAAAAAATTAGCTGTAAATTCACAGCATCACCAATCTATAAAGGATCTGGGTGTAGATTTAAAAATAAATTCTAGATCTTCAGATGGAATAATTGAAGGCATAGAGTCTAAATTAAACAATCACTTTTTATTGGGGGTTCAGTTCCATCCTGAAGCTATGGTGTTGAGAGATGAAAGATTCTTAAAGGTGTTTTCTTATTTTGTTAACAGATGTTCCAAATAAAGAAAAAAGACTATATTTAAAATAAAAAGGATAAGATGACAAGTACAAATTTTATATTTTTGTTTTTATAGCCAAATGCTTTCATCCCTTATTGCTCTAAAACTCCACCTAGAAATGAAATTTCTAATAAAATGATTGTGAAATTCTAAAAAAATTTTTGATCTCTTTTTCTATAGCTTTATATTAATTTCTTGTTAAAAATTTTCAAATATTAAAATTAATAATTATCAGATACTAAATTGTTATGAATAAGACTATAAATATATATTTATTTCTAAAAAAGTCAAAATATTATAAAAACATAGTAATAATGTTTGTATGTTTTGTGAATTTAAAGTATTATATAGGTATATGAAATATTCATAAATATATAATAAAATTAGGAGGTTATTTAATGGAATTTATTTTTGATAAGGGAGAAAATAAAGAAAATATTGAAGAACTAGAAACCTTTATACAAGAGAATAAAGATAGACCAGGTGCTCTTATGATATTAATGCAAAAGACTCAAGATATATTTGGATATCTTCCACTTGAGATGCTAGAGCTTATAACTAAGAGAACAGGAACACCACTTGCAGATATATATGGTGTTGCAACTTTCTATTCTCAATTTTCATTTGTTCCAGCAGGAGAATATATAGTAAATGTCTGTCTTGGAACTTCCTGTTACATAAAGGGAGCGCAAGGAATACTTGATGAGGTTGAAGAACAGCTAGGGATAAAAAATGGTGAGACCACTGAAGATCTAAAGTTTTCTATAATAGAAACTAGATGCCTAGGAGAGTGCGCATTTGCGCCTGTGTTTACCATCAATGATGAAGTTTATTCACATGTTAAAAAAGAAGATGTAAAAGATATATTAGAAAACTATAGATAAAATGGAGGTGTATTTATGAAATCAGAAAACTTGTTAGAAGAAATAAAAAATGAACATAGAAAGTTGCTTGAAGATAGACTTGCTGAAAAAGGAGGCTATATAATAGATGAAGAAGGCATAAGGCTTGATGGAGACTATTATAAAAAACAAGTGAGAATAGCTTTAAAAAATTGTGATGTAATTGATCCAAACAGCATTGAGGAATACATAGCGATGGATGGATATTTCTCACTTAGAGATATACTTAGAAATATGACACCAAAAGAAGTTATAGATACTATGAAAGAA
>CAZRHX010000007.1:17420-18177 GCA_964599855.1 uncultured Tissierella sp.
GGGAATCTGCTTTTCAAAATGAATCAGATAAAAAATATGTAATCTGCAATGCGGATGAGGGAAATCCAGGTGCATTTATGGATAGAGGTATATTAGAAAAAGACCCTCACTCAGTACTTGAAGCAATGGCTATAGCAGGTTTTGCTATAGGATCTGATCAAGGATTCATCTATGTGAGGGCAGAGTATTTAGCTGTGGTTAAAAGACTTGAAGAAGCAATTGAAGAAGCTGAAAAGCATGGTGTTCTAGGAAACAATATATTTGGAACAGACTTTAACTTTGACATAGAGTTAAGACTTGGATCTGGAGCCTTTGTATGTGGAGAGAGTACAGCACTTATAGAGTCTATTGAAGGTAAAAGAGGGATGCCAAGAACTAAGATATACAGAACAGCGCATAGAGGACTTTGGCAAAAGCCTACCATCATAAACAATGTAGAGACCTTTGCAAATGTTCCAGTTATATTTCAAAAAGGCGCAGATTGGTATAGTAAAATAGGTACAAAAGAATCTTCTGGTACAAAAGTATTTTCATTGGTAGGTGAAATTGAAAAACCGGGACTTGTAGAAGTGCCAATGGGTATGCCTCTTCGTGAAATAGTATACGATATAGGTGGTGGAATACCTGATGGAAAGGAATTCAAAGCAGTTCAAATAGGTGGTCCTTCTGGAGGATTTATACCAGAGCATCTATTAGATACACCAGTCGATTTTGAATCTATAGCAACATTCTATTCACATTTAAGGGAAACCTTAAA
>CAZRHX010000007.1:18187-19402 GCA_964599855.1 uncultured Tissierella sp.
GCCGGTAGTATAATGGGTGCAGGTGGAATGATTGTAATGGATGAAACAGACTGTTTAGTTGATGTATCTAAGTTTTTCTTAGAATTTACAGTGGATGAATCATGTGGTAAATGTGTTCCATGTAGAGAGGGGACCAAGAGAATGCTCGAATTATTACAAAAAGTTACTTCTGGAAATGGTGTAGAAGAAGATATAGCGACTATAGAAAAATTGGCCCTGACTATAAGTTCAGCATCACTTTGTGGATTAGGCCAAACGGCTGCAAATCCTGTTATGAGTTCGCTTAAATATTTTAGAGATGAATATGAGGATCATATTTTAAATAAAAAATGTTCTGCTGGAACATGTTCTGCTCTTATTTAATATTTTACATTGGATAAATATATCCAATGTATCAGAGATGCTGTAACGAGGAGATAATAGGAGGTATAGTTTATGATTAACATGGTAATTGATGGTAAGAAAGTAACCGTTTCACGAGATACAACGGTACTTGAAGCGGCAAAGATGGCTGGAATAGATATACCTGCACTTTGTTATGATCCAAATTTAGAAATAGTATCTGCATGTAGATTATGTGTGGTTGAAATAGAGGGCAGTAAAAAGCTTCAGACATCTTGTTCTACTAAGGTAAGAGATGGTATGGTTGTAAAAACCCATTCAGAAAAAATAGACACTGTTAGGAAAGATATACTACAACTTCTCTTAGCAAGTCACCCAAACGACTGCCTTACTTGTCAAAAAGCTGGTGAATGCTTGCTGCAGAAGTATTCTTATGAGTATGATGTAAAGTTTGTAGAACATGATGGAGCAATGAGACCCCGTTTAATAGATACTTCTAGTCCTTATATACTTAAAGATGACAGTAAGTGTATACTTTGTGGAAAATGTGTTAGAACTTGCAGTCAGATAGAAGAGAGGGAAGTTTTAGCATTTGCAAATAGAGGATATGATACTAGAATAGTTCTAGATACAGATAAAACACTAGAAACATCTTCCTGTGTATCATGTAATAGATGTGTTGTAGTGTGTCCAGTAGGAGCTTTGATAGATAAAAGAACCCTAGGTAAGGTAAGAAACTGGGAGGGGAAAAGAACAGTAGTTAAATGTAAATCCTGCCAATATGGTTGTAACTTTGAAGTTATAAAAGATAAAGGAGAAAATGTAGCCATAAAAGCTATGGATCCTGCAGGAGGAACACCACTTTGTTTAAGA
>CAZRHX010000008.1:0-4460 GCA_964599855.1 uncultured Tissierella sp.
CAAGACTTATGAATTACGTAGATGTTTGCATTGGAAATGAAGAAGATGCTCATTTAACTCTTGGCTTTAAACCAGGTGAAACCGATGTAAATTCTGGAGAATTAGAATTATCTGGATATGAAAACATATTTAAACAGATGATGGATAAGTTCAATTTTAAATATGTAATAAGCTCATTAAGAGAGTCTTACTCTGCTTCTGACAATGGTTGGTCTGCTTGTGCTTATGATGGCAATGAATTCTATCATTCAAGAAAATATGATGTAAGAATAGTAGATAGAGTAGGTGGAGGAGATTCATTTGCATCAGGAGTTATATATGGTTTATTAAACGATAAAAACTTTAAAGACTCATTAGAATTTGGTGTAGCTGCTTCCGCTTTAAAACATACAATCCATGGCGATTTTAACATGGTAACTATAGATGAAGTAGAAAATCTACTGCAAGGAGACACTTCAGGTAGAGTACAAAGATAAAAATGTTGCCATGAAACACTTTACTAGAAAGCTCAACAAAAAAAGCTCTTTTTAGCTTAAGCACATGATGCTAGACTAAAAAGAGCTTTTTTTTTATTTATTCTATATAATCTGATTAAATTCTATCTTTTCTCCATTTGGACCTTCAATAGCAAAGAATTTAACTCCATTATCAAAAAATGGTAAAAATTGAATTTTATCATCTAATACTTTATATTTATTTAATTTCATATATTCAAATATTAATTTTATATCTTTTACATTGACTGCAATATGATCTATTGGACCTGGCTTTTCAGATATAAAACTACTTTCATAGGCTTCAATAACTATATCATGAAGTTTGAGAAATACTACATTCACATTGCCTTCTTCTGCCAATGTTTGAGAAATTATTTCGAAATCTAAACTTTTATAAAATTCAATTGTCTCTTCAATAATATTTGTTGGAATTCCTATATGTTGTAATCCAGTAATATTATTTTTAAACATGATTACTTGGAAAGTCTTTCTTTATACTCTTCAACTATTTTAACACCTTGACTAGTACCAAGTCTACTTGCCCCAGCATCTATCATTGCAATTGCATCGTCAATAGTCCTAACACCACCAGATGCTTTAATCTTAATGGAATCTCCTACAACTTCCTTCATCAATCTTATATCTTCTACAGTAGCGCCACCATCTCCAAAACCAGTAGATGTTTTAACAAATGTAGGTTTTACTTTTACAGCAATCTCACAAACTTTTCTTTTTTCTTCATCTGTTAAATAGCAAGTTTCTAAAATCACTTTAGATACTATGTTTTTATCATTACAAGCTTCCACTATTCTTCGCATTTCATCTTCTACATAATCCCAATTTCTATTTTTTACTTCAACTATATTTATAACATAGTCAACTTCTCCTGCGCCTTTTTCAATTATATCTTTTGTTTCAAAGACCTTTGTTTCAACTGTACTTTGACCTAATGGAAATCCTACAGCTGCATCACACAAGACATCAGTTCCTTCTAATAACTCTTTACAAAATACTACAACCGCATTATTGATTGCAACGGTTTTAAAATTATATTTCCTTGCATCCTCACAGTGTTTTCTTAAATCCTCATTGCTTATATTCGGTTTTAATATTGTATGGTCTATCATTTTTGCTAGTTCTTCTAATTTTAAATTCATAATTCTCCACCTTTCTATTTGTTTATCTATATTTTACTTAATTGTTCATAGATATCTGTAAGTGCATTATAGCTATTTTCAAATACAAGCTTTATTTTATCATATTGTTTATGATTCTCCATATTTGGTTGTATCTGTTCTTCAATTTTGATAAATTTGTGTATTTCGCTAAAATCTTTTAATACACCGGTTCCAACTCCTGCAGTTACTGCCGCTCCCATAGATGTAGCTTCTTCTAGATAGTTCAACTTATTTACTTGTACACCATAGATATCAGCAAGAATTTGTCTTATTGGCTCACTCTGCGCCATTCCACCAATTATATTCATTGTTGTTATATTTGATTCTTTCTTAAATATATTCAAAATGATATCTAAATTCATAAGAATTCCTTCAACAGTTGACCTCATCATATCAGCTTTATTATGTTCCATTTTAAGACCGATAAAGGCCCCACGAGCATTAGGGTTCCACCTTGGACTTCTCTCACCTAATAGGTATGGAAGAAATATTAATCCATTAGCCCCTACACTTGAACTTGCAATCTGATTGTTTATTAAATCGTAAACATTATCGCCACTAGTCTTGGCAATTATATCTAAGCCATCACATATTGTATTTTTCATAAAATCAAAGGAGTTTCCAGCTGCTTGCATAGTACCTGTAGGAGCATAATATCCTGGTATTAAATGGACCCAGTTAAAGGTTCGCATATCTTTATCAAAGACTGGTTTTTTTGAAGTGTATGAAACCCAAGATGATGAACCTAAATAATTGTAAGAAATATTTTTTGCTATAGATCCAGCTCCTACAGACGCACAAACACCATCTCCGCCACCTATTACGATCTTTGTTCCAACTGCTAATCCACACTCTTCAGCTATATTGGAAGTCACTTCCCCAGCAATATGTGTTGAAGGATATGCATCTGGAAAAAGATCAATATCTAAATCTACGCTCTTTATTATCTCTTCTGACCATTTTAAATTTACTATATCAAATGCATTTGTTCCTGAAGCATCAGAATAATCCGTGACCATATTGCCAGTTAGTCTGTAGATTATATAATCTTTAGGATTGAGCATTTTATGGATCTTTTTAAATATATGAGGTTCATTATTTCTAATCCACATCAATTTTGCCATACTATATGATGCACTTATTTTATGTCCTACAACATTATAAAATTTCTTTTCATCAATCTTATCTCTAATCATGTTTTCTTCAACTATACTGCGCTGATCTGCCCAAATAATAGCATTTCTAAGTATCTGGCCTTTTTTATCTACACAAACACACCCCATCATTTGTCCACTAAATGCAAGAGCTTCAACTTGAGTCGTATCCAATCCCATCAATAGCTGTTTATTGGTTGCACATACAGCCTCCCACCAATCCAATGGATTTTGCTCAGCCCAATTACCATTAAAAAAGTTTGTATTATAGCTATAGGTAATACTCTTAATTAGCTTTCCTGATGTGGAAAACAAAGTCGCTTTATTGCCTGTAGTTCCAAGGTCATGGGCAATTAAATATTTTTCCATAATTTTCCTCCTTTACATGTTTTTGAAGGGCTCAATTATTTTGTTAATTTCTTTCAATTCATCTTCAGCCAAATTCCATCTAGTAGAATGGATGTTTTTTTCTAATTGAGATATACTTGATACTCCTGAAATTATAGAAGTAACCTCTTCTTTTTGCCTAAGCCAATTAATGACAATTTCATTTAATGGCTTATCTAAATCTTTTGCAAATTCATTTAATCTTACAACACCTGATTGATAAGTTTTGAATGCTTCCCCACTTAATTTTGGATTTGCAGTTCTAATGTCTCTCTCTGAGAACTTTCCCTTTTCTAGAAATCTACCTACTAATAATCCCTGAAATAATGGACTATATGGAAAAAAGGCTTGTCCATATTCTCTAACCAATGGAAGTATTTCATCTTCTGTCTTATATTCTAGAGGGATATTATGATAACTATCCGTATTTCTTTCAAACATATTATATAAGGATTGTTGTGAATTGATTTCTATCATACTCATAAACTTTTCTATATCTTTTTTAGAAAAATTTGTTAAACCAATATATCTAATTTTTCCGACTCTCTTTATTTCTTCAAGAGCACTGACCGTTTCTTCAATAGGAGTATTATGATCCGGCCAATGCAATTGATATATATCAATATAGTCAGTTTGAAGTCTGGTTAAGCTCTCATCAATTTCTCTTAGAATATTCTTTTTTGTCAAATTATTACTAGTCTCATGCTTACTATTCCAGGTTAGACCACATTTGCTTGCAACTAACACTTTTTCTCTTTTCCCGTTTTTTAAAGATTTACCAAGTATTTTTTCAGAGTTACCATATCCATAAACAGGCGCTACATCGAAGAAATTTATTCCGGAATCTATTGCTGCATGAACAAGTTTTATAGAATCAGACTCATTGTATCCATCCCAATCTCCGCCAAAATTCCAACATCCCATACCTATTGCAGATATCTGCTCCTCAATCATCTTTACCTTTTTATAAATCATTTTAATTTCCCTACTCCTCTCTTATAAATAATACAAAAATATTAGTAGTTTATCTTATAAGTTTATTATATTATTTTCTCATTTTATCTAATAATACAGCAATAACTATTAATGAGCCGATTATGATTTCAACTATAAAGGAATTTATACTTAAAAGTGTTCCACCTTGACGTAATGTTGCCATAATAGCTGCTCCTAATACAGTTCCTATAACGCTTCCTTCTCCACCATCTAAACTTGCCCCACCAACTACCGATGCAGCAATGGCA
>CAZRHX010000008.1:4470-9440 GCA_964599855.1 uncultured Tissierella sp.
TCATATCCAGTACCTGCTGTTGGAACTCCATTTCCCAGTCTTGCAGTAAGCAATATACCTGCAATACTACATGCAAAAGCAGAAAACATATAAACACCATAAGTGGTTTTTCTTACATTTATACCACTCAATCTTGCAGCTTCTTTATTACTACCAAATGCATAGATATTTCTTCCAAATATTGTCTTTTTAGTAATAAACCATGCAACTATAATTGTTATAATCCATGCAACAAATAAAGATGGGATTCCTAATACGGTAGCTTGTGCTATTGATTTGAAATTATTAGGTAATCCTGAAACCATCTTTGCTCCAGTAATAAGCATGATAGCCGCTCTTATAACTGTCATAGTACCTAAAGTAGCTATAAATGGAGGTACTTTACCATCATGGACTAATATACCATTTAATAGTCCCATCAATGATCCAATTATAATAGCAAGAATCATTGCAAAAGCTATTGGCATTCCACTAACTATGAATATAGCCGTTAATACACCTGACAAACCAACTACAGAACCTACTGATAAATCTATACCTGAAGATGTTATTACAAACACCATTCCAATTGCTACAATTCCATAAATTGAAGCTTGCCTTACAAGGGTCTTCATATTAGATAGTGTTAAAAAAACAGGTGATGAAACAGATAAAACTATAAACAATAAAACTAATATCAATAGTAAAAAAATCTCTGTTTGTGCACTGCCTTTAAATAATTTTAATTTTGTTTTTTTACTTTCTTTCATACTTTCACTCACAGATTTCTCCTCCTTTATTTGATTCCTGAAGCCATTTTTAATATATATTCTTCACTAAACTCTGATTTATCAAGTATAGCCATTTGCTTTCCTTCATGCATCACAAGCATTCTATCAGATAATCCCATAACTTCGGGTAGATAAGATGAAATAACAATTATTGATTTTCCTTCTTTTAATAGATTTTCAAAGATCTTATAAATTTCTCTTTTAGCTCCAACGTCAACACCTACTGTTGGTTCATCAAATATAAATATATCACTACCCTCTGCTAGCCATTTTGAAATAACAACTTTTTGTTGATTTCCACCAGATAGGTTTTTTACTCTTTGATGTATTGACGGAGTTTTCGTGCTAAGTGCCTTTACATATTCCTCCGCAATTTTGTCACCTTTTTTATTATTGATAATTCCATTTGAAGAAATCTTGTCTATTGCAACCATATTTGTATTAGTAGCAACGGATAAAGCAAGCGCTAAACCTTCATCTTTTCTATTTTCTGGTAACAATGCGATACCAGCATTAATTCCATCGCTCGGAGATTTAAAATGTACTTCTTTCCCATTTATCTTTACAGTACCAGAATCTTTAATATCTGCACCAAATATGCTTCTTACAATTTCAGTTCTACCTGAACCTACTAATCCATACATACCGAAGATTTCACCTTTTCTAGTATCAAAATTAATATTACTAAAAACTTCATTTCTACCTAAGTTTTCAACTTCAAGAACTATATCTCCAGGTGTTATTTTATCTATTTCATACATGTCTTCTACATTTCTTCCAACCATCATGTTTATTAATTGATCTTCATCTGTACTACTAGTTTCCACAGTCCCTACCTTAGTTCCATCTTTAAATACAGTTACTCTATCACTTATTTCAAATATTTCTTCCATCCTATGAGAAATATAAAGTATACCAACATTTTTTTTCTTTAATAAATCTATGATTTTAAACAATTCTATTGTTTCATCATTAGTTAACAATGCAGTAGGTTCATCAAAGATCACCATTCTAGCTTTTTGATGAAAAGTTTTACCAATAGAAACCATTTCTTGTTGTGCGATAGATAAGTTTTTTATAAGAGCTTTTGGATTAACATAGACTTCTATTGAATCCAATACCTCTTTTGTTTCATCATACATCGTTTTATAATCAACTGTACCTAGCTTTGTCTTTGGTAAATTCCCCATAAAAAAATTTTCAGCTACTGATAAATGTTGTGCCAAGTTAACATCTTGATACACTGCACCAAGACCATGCTTTTGTGCTTGTGATGGTGTTTTAAATTCTACACTTTTTCCTTCTACAAATATTTCTCCTGATGTTTTTGTATATACCCCCATAAGTATCTTTATCATTGTAGATTTTCCTGCACCATTTTCACCAACTAAGGCATGTACTTCTCCTTTTCGAATATCTAGATCTACATTTGATAATGCTTTTACACCGGGAAATTCCTTACTTATATTTTTCATTTCAACAACATTTTCATATTGAACAGGCATAATAATCCTCCTTACCTATATCAGTTATTTATTAACAATTAGGGCATGGAATCTAACCATGCCCTAATTAAATTAAATTATTATTTTCCTGGATTTAATAACTTTTGAATTTCTTCTTCTTCCATATTGTCTTTAGTTACTATGGTAGCATCAACTATAACATCTTTTTCAACGTCTTTTCCTTCAATTGCAGCTATAGCTGACATAACTCCTTGATAGCCCATTCCAAATGGATCTTGAACTACTATTCCTGTCAATGTACCTTTCTTAATAGCTTCAATTTCATCTGGGTCAGCATCAAAAGCATATGCAACTACCTTATCTTGATTACCAGATTCTTCTATTGCTTTAGCTATACCAACGCCCATATGGTTATTGTCTCCAAAGATTCCTATCAAATCTGTATTAGCTGACATTGTGTTTTCAGCAATACCTAGAGCCTTAGAAATATCATTATCTGCATATTGTGTTTCAAGAACCTTTATTTCCGGAACTAATTCTTTTATTTTATTGATGAAACCATCAGTTCTATCAGTATTTACTTTTGTACCAGCTACTGAACTTATAACCATTACTTTTTTATCTTTAGGGTCAACTCCCTTTGTTTCCCAATCTTTTACCATTGCCTCTGCTGCCATACCAGCTGCTAAGGAGTGATCAGTCGCCAAGAATGAAGTATAATTATCTGTTGCTAATTTGTTATCAATAGTTATAACTGGAGTTCCGTTATTCATAGCTTCTTCTACTGCAGGAACTGTAGCATCAACACTGGTTGAAGCGATTACAATTCCATCTGGTTGCGTTGCGATTACATTTTCTAAGATTGAAACTTGTTCTTCAATATCAATCTCAGATGGAGGTCCATCTGTAGTTACAACTACTTTCCCATCACTATCTGCTTCTGCTGCTTTTGCACCTAGTAATAGCGTTTGCCAATAATCAGAATCTGTTGCTTTAATTATAACTGAAACCTTAAGTGCTTCCTCTCCATCCTTAGCTCCATCATCACCTGCTCCATTATTGTCTGTGCCACAAGCTGTTAGACCCATAACTAATGTCAATGCCAAGAATATTGCTAATACTTTTCTTTTCATTACACTCATCCCCTTGTTTTTTTATTTAATTCACTCTCACTTATGTGAGAAAAAATTACATATTAAAATAATTCAATTTTTATTAAATTACAAAATATAAAACCGCTTCTAATCTATACTAAAGTTTAAAAGTATGGTCGGAACTTTAAGTAAATCATAACTATTTGTTTTTTGAAACCAGTTTTTCAGATCCTTTTAATACAACTTTGTATGGTATTATAGTGATTCCTTTAGCTTTATCTATATCTTCAAATCTTTTTAACAACTTATTCATGGTTATCCTACCCATTTCAACTGTGTCTCTGCCGACATAGCTAAATTTAAAGTTTAAAATATCTAGTAGTTGTATTCTATCTACTCCTATTGCCGCTATATCAATCCCTAATTTAATTTCATATTCATTAATTGCTCTTAGAAAACCGAGAGTAGTTCTATTATTGCAGGTTAAAATAGCATCTGGGATATTTCCATTTATAATGCTTTCTTGCATCAAAAGATAAGCTTTTTCTTGACTGAAATTTCCCTCAAGAATATATTTTTCTTGTATAGGGATTCCATAATCTTCCATAGCTCGGATGAAACCCTTATATCTGTCACGACCTATTTTTATATCTAGATTGCCAGTGATAATACCAATATTTTTATGTCCCTCTTTAATAAGAACTTCCGTAGCAGCATAAGTACTTCCAAAATTTTCAAAGAATACTCCATCCCATTGAGAATGTTCTATAGGTCTGTCCAAAATAACTATAGGAATTTTAAGGTTATCTAATTGTCTTTGAAGTTTTTTTGCTGATTTATCATCACTATAATCATTTACAGGAGTTAAAATTAAACCTTTTACTCTTTGACTTTTAAGCATATTCAAGGCTTTTTCTTGTTTTTTTGTATTATTATCCGTATTGCAAAAAATTAAAGTCATATCATTTTCATCTACAACTTGACTAATCCCTTTTAATATTTCTCCAAAAAAAGCATTATCAGCTTCAGGAATAATCACACCAATTGTATTGGTATCTTTTTTAGATAAACTTCTTGCAGTAGCAGAAGGATAAAATTCATATTTCTTGATTGTTTTTTCTACCTTATCAAGTGTATTCTTACTTACATATCCTTTTTTGTTAATTACTCTTGATACAGTAGATCTAGAAACTCCTGCTTTTTTAGCTATATCATTAATTGTTAGTGATATATTAATGCACCTCTTTTCTGAGAGCGGTCCCATACCCATATTATACAATCCTTAATTACTATTTGTCAATAGTAATTTATACAATCTTTAGAATTATATAACAATTAAAACTTCTTCAAAATCTCGTTTTTAAATTATATTTTGGGTAAGAGTTATTATAGGAGGATTGATAGATTATGAATTATGAAAAAATATTTATAAATGGAGAATGGGTGAATCCGAGTTCATCCGAAAGAATAGAAGTAGAAAATCCTGCTGATAAAAGTATAATAGGAAGTGTACCTGCAGGTAAAAAAGAAGATGTAGATCTTGCAGTTAAAGCTGCTAAAGAAGCTCTACCAGCTTGGCAATCTACTCCTTTGGAAAAAAGGATAGAGTTAACTGAAAATCTATTGTTTGATCTTCGTAA
>CAZRHX010000008.1:9450-18504 GCA_964599855.1 uncultured Tissierella sp.
TAGATAAACTTTCAGATACCATTGTTAAGGAACTGGGCTGTACAAAAGATTTTGCAAAAAATACCCAAATAGTTCCTTATCTAAATGAAATAAAAGAACTTATAGAGCTGATAAAGGATTATCCATTAGAAGAAAAACATAAGAACTATACAGTAGTAAAAGAAGCGGTGGGAGTAGTTGGAGCACTTACTCCATGGAATTACCCACTTGGGCAAATCATTAAAAAACTTGCACCAGCCCTGCTTTCCGGGTCTACTATGGTTTTAAAGCCAAGCCAAAATACTCCTTTAGTAGCCTACCTTTTAACAGAATCTATAGATAAAGTAGGATTCCCAAAAGGAGTATTTAATTTAGTTCCAGGAAGAGGTTCAGAAGTAGGTAATCCACTAGCTACTCATCCAGATGTAAATCTATTGACATTTACAGGTTCAACTGATGGTGGTAGGGAAGTTGCAAAACTTGCTGTTGACGATGTAAAGAGAATTACTCTAGAACTTGGAGGAAAGTCACCTGCTATCATTCTAAAAGGCGCAGATTTAGACTTGGCTCTTTCAACAGTTTTAGGTGACATTTATCGAAATACCGGACAATCTTGTAGTGCTTTAAGTAGATTGATAGTTCCTTTAGATGAAAAGGAAAATATAGAAAAAATTATTATAGAAAAAACTAAAGCTTATACTTTTGGAGATCCTGAAGATCCAGATGTTCAAATAGGACCTTTAGCTTCTAAAAAGCAATTTGATAAGGTAAAAAGTTTTATAGAAAAAGGATTAGAAGAAGGAGCTAATATGCTTCTTGGAGAAATTCCTAAAGAATCGGAAGGTTATTATGTAAAGCCTGTAGTCTTTACAGATGTAAAAAACAGTATGACAATAGCTCAAGAAGAAATATTTGGACCAGTTCTATGTCTAATAACTTATGAGACTTTTGAGGAAGCTATAGAAATAGCAAATGATACAAAGTATGGACTATCCTCTGCAGTCTTTGGACCAGATGATAAAGCAATGGATGTAGCTAAAAGATTAAAAGCAGGAGAAGTTCTAATAAATGATGGTTCCTCTGCAACTGGAGCTCCTTTTGGAGGATATAAACATTCAGGTTTCGGTAGAGAAGGCGGAAAGTATGGATTAGAAGAGTTCTTAGAAATAAAAGTTTTATTTATTTAAAAGACAAAAACCTTGCTAAAGCAAGGTTTTTGTCTTTTAAAACATTCTTTCTATTTCTAAATATTTTTAATATCTTCAGCCAATATTTCCTTCCAAAAGCTCTTTATCTTTGTAGATGAAAGATTAACTAAGGATAAGAGTATTATTTCTTCAAATAGTTACTCTTCCAAATATTTAATAGAAGCTATTGTCATAGTTCTGGTACAAATTTTTATCCATTTTTCATCTACAAAAAACTTAGAACTATGTCCAGGTCCATTGTCTCCTCTTCCTACCATGTAGTAAAGAGATGGAATTACTTCAGAGAAAAAACCAAAATCTTCAGATGCCATTATGGGTTTAGCATCTTTCAGTATATATTCTTTTGGATTCTCAACATTTAAGCCTTTATATATCTCTGATGAATATTTCAAAAGATAAGTTTCTACCATTCTACTCGTTTGATATTCTTTATGGTATAGTTCAGGGTTTTCATGGGTTTTTCTTCTTAATTTTAGTGTCTCATCTTCATATTTATCACATAAATCTATTATCTTTTCTATACTATTCATTTTCATCACCTAATGTCCTTATACCCTTAAACTCACAGCTCCTATGCACAATCTATTCTATTGTCAATTCATATATTATAATATATAATTAGATAAAATACATCTACAAAATGGAGGCATTTTATGGGTAAGTTACAAGAGAAGATTACAATAGTTTTATTGGCTATAATAGCTTTATTTACTGCTTTTATTATCTTTAAAGTTTATGATTTAGAAAAAATCAATAGAGATTTAGATTTGAAAATGGCTTATGTGGAAGATAATATGGCCAGTATCTCAGATGATATTTCTAGCACTATAAGGGATGCGCTTGAAGAGAAGAATACTATAATAAATGATTTTACCTATGACATAGAAGATATAGAGGGGGAAAATGTCTTGCTCCAATTAAAGCTATTGCCCAAGAGATATTCTCCTGAAAACAAGTATTATTTTTCTACCCTCTTAGAAGACGGTAGTTCTAAACTTATAGAGGCTAAAGCCAATCCAGCTAACTATCTAGTGGCAAGTATAGAGCTTCCTTTCCAAGAAGATCTAGATCTAAACTATATAGAAGAAGGTGATAAGGGAAAAAACATTGAAAAACTAGAAGAGATTTATGATTTAGAGGAGGAATTACTAGCTCCTTTTATCTCTGCTAACTCAGGCTTCATTCAGCTTTTCCCAGATAATAATCGTTTTTTACTGGATGATACTTTTGAAATCTCTTATGATTTTAATAGGAGCTACTACAAAGAAGATAAGGGTATAAAAGGCGGACATATATATCTAGCTTTAGATGAGGATATATTAGATAGTTTCCCAATGAAGAAGGGAAAGAGAACACAAACAGATGATATGGGATATGAATTTAGTGACAATGAAGAAGTTTATAAATATACTTTTAAGGACTATGCCGGAGAATTAAAAGATGATGATAGTGAAATAGAGATATATGCTATAGCCCATCACTCTAAAGGATTTAAGGTTAAGCTTCCCTTAGGTAAGATCTCCAACTCTGATGATGATATACAAAACGATGAAGATACGGATGTTTATGAATCCGAATTCAAAAATTCTATTATACTTGAAGATTAGATATGAAAATATCGAATAATAATAAAATCAGCCTAGAAATTAGAGTAAAATCTAATTTCTAGGCTGCTTTATTTTACAAGAATACTCCTGCCCCACCAGGACCTAAGGGTAGATCAAATACTACAAATATAACTATAAGAATTACCCACGCTATTCCAAAGACCATTGAATATGGAAGCATATTGGATATCATGGTTCCCATGCCTGCGTCTTCATCATACTTTTTAACGAAACCTAGCAGGATGGCGAAGTATGGAAAAAGCGGAGTTAAAGGATTTGTTATTGAATCTCCTATACGATAGCAAGCCTGAGTTAAGGCTGGATCATAACCCAAAAGCATAAACATGGGAACAAATATGGGAGCCATGATTCCCCATTTTGCCCCAGCACTTCCCATGAAAAGATTTACTATGCTTGCTAGAATAATGAAGGCTATCAGTGCTCCTATCCCTGTGAAGTTAATCCTTTCAAGAAATTCAGCTCCTTTAATGGAGATCAAGGTGCCTATATTGCTCTTTCCAAATAAAGCTAAAAACTGAGATGCAGCAAATACTAATACTATGTAACCGCCCATCTCTCCAACAGATTCGCCCATCATGCCTATAGAAATATCTTTTTTTATTAGACCAATTGTTTTTCCATAGACTATACCTGGAACTAAAAAAAGCATAGTGACTATAGGTACAAGTCCCTGCATAAGTGGTGCATCAGATCCAAAAAGTGAACCTGTTTGAGGATCTTTCATAAAGGCATTCTTACCAATTGAAAGAGCTATTATAAGAATTATAAGTCCCAATACCCAGAGACCAGCCTTTTTTAATCCTTTTTTCTCAATATCTGTCAATTCTGTATTTATCTCTTCATCTGATACATTTCCCCTATATTTACCTAAACGTGGTTCAACTATCTTATTGTTTACATATACTCCCAGTGGTAAAATCACTAAGGTTGATACTATTAAAAAATAATAATTCATAGCTGCAGTTCCAGTATAGGTTGGATCAATCATCTGTGCAGCCGGAACGGTAAAGCTAGCCGCTATTACATCTCCCATCTGTACCATCATAGAGGCTGCAAAACCTCCTGCCACTGAAGCATAAGCGGTATATAAACCAGCTAGAGGATGTCTACCCAATCCCAAGTATATAGCTGCGGCTAGAGGAGGCAATACAACAAAACCTGCGTCTCCTACTGCTACAGCATTTATTCCAAGAAAAACTATTATTGCAGTGACTAAATTATCTGGCGCCTTCATAACTCCATGCTTTATAGTTGCTGTCATAAGACCTGTTTTATCTGCAAGTCCAGCACCTATTATAACTATAAGTACAAGTCCAAGTGGTGGAAAAGATTGGAAATTATCTGTTATACTGCTTATAAGATCCTGAAGTCCCGCTTTAGACATGAGATTTACAACTTTTATTGTTTCATCTGTACCTGGATGAACAGCAGATACACCAAGCCTTGATAGTAGTGCAGAACTTACTATCAATATAAATGATAATAGCAAAAACAATGTCACTGGATCCCACATCTTGTTTCCAGCTTTTTCTATAGAGTCTAAAACTCTAATACTGAGTTTCTTTTTCTTGTTTCCCATTTATTATCCTCCTTGCCTCTTATATTTTTTTCTTTAAATCACGCTGGCCTACAAACTCCTCATATACTTTTTTTCTATAGTCTTCATCATTGAATATCTTTAGGGCCATCTGTACTATAACATTTGCGCCAGTAGCTATAGCTTGATGACCTTGGGGCATGGTGGTAGCCTTTGCCATCTCTCTTGTATGAAGTGGAAAACTTTCATCATTTATAGAGATAAGAGCTTGTATTGATGGACAACGATAACTTACATTACCCATATCAGAGGAACCCTTGGCTTGAGGAACAGGTATGACCTTTTGTCCTAGCGATTTAAAACTCTCTTCCACTTCATCCTCTAGAGATTTTACACGGACCATATCTGCAAAGTCCGAAAGCAAACTCTCCTTAGTAACTTTACAGTCAAGGGCCATAGCCGCTCCCTTCATACATTTAATGACCATATCATCCACCTTTTCTAATTTCCCTGCAGAATCTGTTCTAAGCTCCAATAAAACCTCTGCAAAATCAGGAATGATATTTGGAAACTTTCCACCATCTGAAATAACTGAATTTATATAGACATTGGACTCAAAGCATTCACGTCTTGCATCTATAAGATCTAAAAACTTTCTAGCTGCTGACAAGGCATTTTTACCTTCCCAAGGTGAACCAACTGAATGCGCAGTTTGACCATGAAATTTAATTATATGACCTCTCATGCTCAAGAGATCCATATTTGAAATATTTTCTCCCCCACTCCAGCTATGGATCATGATAGCTAGGTTCATCTCATCAAAAGCTCCCTTATCAGCCATTCCTATCTTTGCTCCATCATCTTCTTCACCAGGGGTTCCTATTACATATAATTTTCCCTTAAAACTATCTTTGATTTCTACCATTGTAAGCCCTGCAAGGACTGCTAGTGATCCATGTAGATTGTGACCACATCCATGACCGATATCTCTAAGAGCATCATATTCAACTAGAATTGCAACCGATGGCCCTTCCCCATTTTCAAAAACACCTTTAAAAGCAGTATCATACCCTAAATATGGATATTCTACTTCATATCCACCATCACGCAATATCTTTACAATCTTTTTGCTGGTTTCAAACTCCTCAAAAGATATTTCAGGATTCGCCGCTAAATCATCACTCAAATCTATAGTTTTTTGATGGTTTTTATCTATGGCTTTCTTTATAACTTCTATATCTTTATTTTTCATCATAATATCTTCTCCTTTTTCTTTTAACGCTTTAATGCGTTGCCCTTACATTTGTCTTGTCTAAGACTTAGTCTTTACAATCTTATACAAGACAAAACCCATAGTCAAATAACTATGGGTTTTGTTTACAATATCACTTATAATAAGATGTTAGAAAAATCTTATTATAAAATACCGAGTCAATTTATTATATAATATCATAATTTACTTTATCTTACAAATAACATTTACTCATACTTTTTAAATGTTTCAAGTTTTTTCTTGTCTAATCCACTTATTACTGACAAACTACCATTGGATTCCAATATAACTGCTTGTATCCCTTCTATTACAGTACCGCTTTGAAGTCTTATCTGTTGAATGACATCTTCTTCTGTTATTCTCATTTTTTTCATATTTTTTTCTAAGTATTTCCCATTATAAAAAAGTAATGTTGGATCTGATTTTAATACTTTGCTTACAAATTTAAAGTGAACATCTAATTTCGCCATTATATACTGAAGTATAACTAGAGAAACTATACCTACTAAGCCTTCTACAAAAGTAGTATCTACAGAAAGTATAGTTGTAGCTGCAATGGAACCTATAGTCACTGTAACTACAAAATCAAAGGCGTTTAAACTAGAAAGAGTTCTCTTTCCTGATGTTCTCAAGATAATTATTATTGAAAAATATACTAGAAAAGCAGTAATAAATATTACCTTTATATTTTCAAAGTTATTAAAAAACATTTTTTATCACTCTACCTATCTATTTTTTTCTCTTTTAATCTATTATCTATATATTCACTCAAGAGTTTTTGAATTACTGAAAACATCGGTACAAATAAGATAATTCCTACTATACCCATCAAGCTTCCCCCAAGGGTTACAGCTGCTAGTATCCACACTGATGAAAGTCCTGATGCTTTACCTACAACTTTTGGATATATTAGATTACCCTCAATTTGTTGAAGAACAAAAAATAATATTATAAAAAACCCTGCCATTTTAGGATTTTCTACAAATATTAAGAATGCCCCTATCACAAGTCCAAAAAAAGAACCTACTATCGGTATAAATGCACTTATAGTTATTACTACACTTACCATCAGAGCATAGGGGAATCTAAATATCAACATGCTTATTAAAAATAATCCACCTAGAGCCAGTGCATCTAGTGTTTGACCTGTTAAAAATTGTGTGAAAG
This sequence comes from uncultured Tissierella sp., assembly GCA_964599855.1. GTDB lineage: Bacteria > Bacillota > Clostridia > Tissierellales > Tissierellaceae > Tissierella_A. The sequence continues at coordinate 16,243 of CAZRHX010000008.1, forward strand.
AATCTTTAATCACTGTTCCTACATAAAAAATCTTTCCAGCTATCTTCAAAGGAAATACTGCATATATGAGTTTCTTAAAGTCTTCAATAAGAGTTTCTTTTTGAAGTAAAAAATATACTGCAAATACAAAGCCAAGACCTGCGGAAACTAATCCTCCTACCACAGAAGAAAACACTGTAAATGTAGATCCAAGCCAATTTGAAAAACCTCCTCTTATAAAGGAATATATTCCTTCACTTATCTTATCAAAATCAAAATCTTGAATTATGTCATTGATAGCAGAATACTTTATAGAACTATTCATTACATAGTCTTGTATGTTTTCCCAATACTTAGGAATCTTATCTGTAAGTTCATTGCCTGCATCAACTAGATTTGGCACTACCAAAATTAACACTATAGCTATTACAATAATAACTAAAATCAGGGCAAGTGAAAAACTAATTGGTCTTTTATATTTATCTTTTAAACCTCCAAATACCTTGCCCTTATGAAATAGTTTTTCTTCAATAAATATCATAGGCTTATTCAATATAAATGCTATTACAAGTCCTACTATAAATGGAGCAATTACACCTAAAAACAGATTAATTCCTTTTCCTACAAATTTTATATTATCAAATATCCACCATATAAATATTGCATAAAATATTAAAAACATAGCTTTTTTGATAGTTTTAGTTTTAATATCCATAAACTCACCTCTCTCTTTATATCTTTTACCCTTTTATATTCTTTTAAATAAAAAAGTTTCTCTTTAATGAGAAACTTTTTTCTATCTATCGTTTTATACTTAAATCTCTTCTCTTAAAACTTTTCCAAGACGTCTTATACCTTCTACTATTCTAGCTTCATCTGTAGAAGAGAAGTTCAATCTAAAGGTATTTTCCTGATCACCATTGGCAAAAAATGATCCTCCCGGAACAAAGGCTACATTTTTTTCTAAAGCCTTTAGGGCAAGTTCTCTACCATTCATATGTTCTGGAAGAATTACCCATATAAAAAGTCCACCTTCTGGATATGTCCAAGTTACTCCTTGGGGGAATTCCTCTTTCATAGTCTTGATCATCAAGTCTCTACGGATCCTATATAGGTTTTTTATCTTTTCTGTGTGAGCTTCTATATCATATTCCTCTAAAAACATAGAGGCCTGCATTTGGGCAAAAGTATTTGTCTGAAGGTCAGAACTCTGTTTTATGAGTATATACTTTTCTATTAACTCTTTTGAAGCTGCTACCCATCCTATTCTAAGCCCAGGACAAAATACTTTTGACAGAGTTCCAAGGAAAACTACCTTTCCACTGGTATCAAAATGTGCTACTGCTGGAAGAGACTCACCTTCAAATCTCAGTTCCCCATATGGATTATCTTCTATTATAGCTACTCCGTATTCATCTGCAAGTTCTACCAGTCTTTCTCTTCTCTCTCTGTTCCAAGTTCTTCCTGATGGATTTTGAAAATCTGGAACCAAGTAAATAAATTTAACATTCTTAACCTCTTTAAGTATTCGCTCTAAATCTTCCATAATCATACCATGGTCATCTGTTTCTACTTCTATAAATTCTGGTCCATAAGCTTTAAAAGCATCTATAGCACCTAGATAAGTTGGTCGCTCACATAGGATTACATCTCCATTATTTATAAATAATTTCCCTGAAAATTCTAATCCTTGCTGGGAGCCATTGGTTATAAGTATGTTGTCTTCTGTAAAATCCATTCCAAGGTTTTTCAGTCTCTTTGCAATGGCTTTTCTTAGAGGGACATGTCCTTCTGTAGTACTATATTGTAGACATTTCCCACCATCTCTTTCTAAAATTTTTTTGCTTATCTCTATTAGTTCTTCTACAGGAAAAAGTTCTTCTGCGGGAAGCCCACCTGCAAAGGATATTATGCTTGGATCTTGTGTTAGTTTAAGCAGTTCTCTTATCTCAGACGCTTTCATCCTTTTCATTCTATCTGCATACTTTAAAGTCATAATTCATCACTCCTTTTACCTGAATATTGTAGAGGGGGAACTCCAATGGAGTTCCCCCTCTAATTCTTACTCCTGTTTTTATAGTTTTATCTATTGACCCATCTAAAAACTATTTTTTAAGCCAGCTCATCATCTTTCTAAGCTTAGCTCCTACAATTTCCATAGGATGTTCTCTTTCCATTCTTCTAGTAGCCTTGAAATATGGTCTATTTGCTTGGTTTTCTAAGATCCAGTTTCTAGCAAAGCTCCCATCTTGAACTTCTTTAAGAACTTTTCTCATCTCATTT
>CAZRHX010000009.1:0-6279 GCA_964599855.1 uncultured Tissierella sp.
CAGCAGATAAAGATATATTAGAAAATGGACAGACAATATTAGAAACAAAAAAAGCATATGATGCATTAACAGAAGAATTTAAAGCTGTAGTAAGTGATGAAGAAAAAGAAGCTTTAGAAAAATCAATAAAAGATTTTAAGTTATTTAGTGGAAGTCAAATTTCAGGACTACAACTAGCAATTTCAAATGCTGAAACATTAGCAGACAAAAAAGCGCTAGTAGATGAAGCTGAAGCTAAGCTAAAGCTAGCAAAAGATTTAGGAATGGAAGAAATAGAATTTAATCATTATGGTACAATAGTTGAAGCAGGAAAGACAGAAGTAGCTAGATTACAAAGAGAAGCAGAAATAAAAGCATTTAAAGATGCTGATAACCAAATTAAACTTCAAAAAGCATTAAAGGATTTAAAAATTAAAAATGTTAATGTGGAAAATATGCCACGTTACCAAACAGATAAAGAAACTTTCTTAGAAACTTTTGAAGGTAAATTAAAAGCAGAAGACATACAAACTTTTATAAATAAAGTAAATAATGACGTAGTTGAAGAAGAAGCAGAAAAAGTAGCTAAAGCAGCTCTTGTTAAAGCAGTAACAGAAGCTAAGAAAAGCAACAATCAAGTTAAGTTTGCAGAAGCATTGAGCAGTAAATTATTTGAAGATGTAAATGAAGACTTAATGATCGCTTACTTTAACAAAGTTGTGGGCAATGAAGAAAGCGTTGAAGCAATACAAGATCTGATTGATATAGTAAATATAGATGCAGAGTAATTCCTAATTGATTTTGTAATTTTAGATTCCATATAGATAGAAATATTTGTATGGAATCTTTTTTACTCTTATTTATAACTTGAAAGAATTATCAGAATAATATAAAACAACAAATAAAAACTTTAAAAGCAAAGGGGGAATTTTTTGAAGAACTACAAGAAGATAATTTTTATATTTTTACTATTGCTCATCATAATATCAGGCATGACACAAACGGCTTTAGCAAGTGAAAATATAGGGATTACAAGACTTGCAGGATCAGGTAGAATAGAAACTTCAATTAAGGTAAGTAAAGAAGCCTATAGTAAATCAAGCTCTGTAGTTTTAGCTGGTTGCAATGGAGAAGTAGATGCTTTAACTGGTACACTTTTAGCAGCAGATAAAGATGCTCCATTACTATTGACACTTAAAGACAGTCTTCATCCAGATTTAAAAACAGAACTCCAAAGGTTAAAAGTGAAGACTGTATATATTCTCGGTGGTGAAACTATAGTCAGTAAGTCGGTAGAAACTGAACTTGCTAAAACCTATACAGTAAAAAGAGTATCAGGAAAAAATAGAGAAGAAACAGCTTTAGCTGTGGTAAAAGAAGTAAAAGGTCAAACAAAACGTATATTTTTAGCAAAAGGATATGATGTATTAGCAGATGCTCTAGCAATAGGACCAATTTCAGGTATAAAAGATATGCCAGTACTTTTAACTCGAAGCGATAAATTATCAAAGACAACAATAGATGCTATGAAAAGACTAGGAGTTACTCATGTAACTATAGTTGGTGGAGAAGGATCAATCAGTAAAACGGTAGAAAATCAATTAAATGGATATAAAGTAGATAGAATAAGTGGACCAAATAGAGAAAAAACAGCCTTAGCAATAGCTAACAAATATTTTACATCTCCTAAAAAAACGATAGTAGCCAATGGCTATGTATTTGCAGATGCTTTAATAGGTGGATACTTAGGTGCTCTTTATAATTCACCAATATTACTTACAGATACAAATAAAATATCTGGTGAAACAATAAGTTATTTAGAAGCAAATACTAAAATACCTTATATATTAGGTGGTGAAAATGCTGTAAGTGCAGGAGTATATAATGGAATTAAAAAAGCTGTAGAAGCAGGAAGTAGTGAGCCATCACGAAATCCTTCTCCACCAGCATCTTCTCCAAGCAGTAGAATGACTTGGCCAGTACCAAGTTCAAGTCGTATAAGTTCTCCTTTTGGAAATAGGATTCATCCTATATTTAATATTTTTAAATTTCACACAGGTATAGATATACCAGCAGCAACGGGTAATAGTATCTTAGCAGCTTCAAGTGGAAAAGTAACAGCTAGCAGATGGATGAGTGGCTATGGAAACACTGTAATGATAGATCATGGTGGGGGAATACTCACGCTTTACGCACACACTTCTGTGCTTTTAGTGAGTCAAGGTCAAACTGTAAATAAAGGCCAAGTTATAGCAAAGATAGGGAGTACAGGAAACTCTACAGGACCACATTTACACTTTGAAGTCAGAAAAAATGGTGAATATATAGATCCAGAGCCATGGGTAAGGGGATATTAATATCCCCTTTTTTTATTTGCAAAGAACTAATTTTAAGGAGATAAGACTCAGGAGGAATAAGGTTTTCTAAATCTAGAAATATGATATAATAGAAATAGAGAGTGTGGTAATAAGGAGCCTTAACTATGACTTATCAATCAGAAGCGCAACTAGAAAATAAACTTTTAAAGACTGCCTTTGGAAGTACTGTAAAATCACTAAGAATGGATAATTTCATAGAATGTCAGATATTTGTTCCTAGATTAAAAGAACAAATAAAAATATCAAAATTTCTATCTTCAATAAACTTAAAAATAGAGAAAGAAAAAGAAAAACTTTATAATTTAAAAGAATTAAAAAAGGGACTTATACAGAAGATGTTTGTCTAAGAAAATAAAATACTTGCAAGCTTAAATTATATACTTCCCTGGGGTTAGAGAGATTAAATAAGAAATCTTCTATCCCCAGGGAAGTATATTTATGAGCTTATTTAACTGTCAATACATTTGTTTTTGCATGATTTAAAACCTTGTTAGAAACACTGCCTAGAAGAGCTTTTGAAAAAGCGCCTAGACCTCTACTTCCTATTACAATTAAATCATAATCTCCTTCTTCAGCTTCTTTAAGTATTTCATCAGCAGAATTTCCTCTTCTAAATTTAGTATCTACCTGACCTTCAAAGTCTTCAAATAATTTTAAGGAGTTTTTTAAAACTGTTTTACTTGCCTTTTCTAATACCTCATCAACATACTTAGCTTGATATCCTAAAGGATCTACTATAGTAAGTATAGTTATTTTGCCACCTAAATGTATAGCATATTTTTTAGCCTCAAGCAATGCTCTTTCTGAGTTATGTGATCCATCTGTAGCAACTAAGATTTTTTCCACTTTCTTCTACCTCCTATGATTTTAAAAGTTTTATATATTATATATTACCTATACCCTTAAAAGACATATAATATAATTATTATTTCTATTAGAAGATGAAGAAAAATAAAAAGTTGAAAAATCCAATAGAAAAATAAAAAAACTCATCCCAATTATTTGAATTAGTTTTTTTATTTAAATTAATAATATTAGAGTATTAATTTAATATTCAAGGCTATCTATTAAACTTGTGTCTTTTTCTTATAGTTTAAAGCTTTCAAAGAATTGCTTTTTAAGTTTAATCATCTTTTGAATCGTCAACTTCTACAATGGTGACGTCCTCTACTTCGGGTTCTTCATCTTTTGGAATTTCTGCTTCCTTAGTTTCTTCATCGTCTCCTGTTATTGTTTTAGACAATCTCATTATAACCTTTACTGGTATGTCATCACTAAAGCCTGAAATCAGTGAAAAAGTTACCATGGATAATATATTGTCAGAAAAATTTCCCAATAACAGTTCTGATTTAATCAGCGTGTAAATAATTAGACCACTTATGGCCGATTTTGAAAAATTAAGATATCCTTGATACAATCCGAAGTTATTTTGTGAGTCTTCTGTTTCAAACATTTTTACTAGATAAAAAAATAGATTTCCCAAAGAGCTGAAACTCATACAAAAGATAGCTTGTCTAAAGAAGGTTTTATCAGAAAAATAATTGAAATAATAAATAAAAAAAGCAAATGAAACCAGTAATAGAGTAAGGATACCACTTCCTATGATAAACTCTAATTTTTGAGGGACGATTACATCTTTTCTTATTTCGTCAATTATATTTTGAATATATTGGACAGATGCGGCATGGTTACCTATGGTATACATTTTAATGGCATATGCTTCATTTATACGAATATATTCAAAATCTTCATTATTGATTTTTGGATTGTGATCTAGATAAAGAATATATTTTTCTAATTCGGCACGTTTTTGATTATATTTTTTTGAAGCTTTAGATCCAGTAAATTCAGGCGACATGCGTGCATAGGCATTTAAATAATCATTTTTTACAAAATATATTACCAATTGGTTATCATCTCTATAGAGTATTTTTTCTATTGTCCTATCATGGACATCCTTTCCTTTTTCTTTATAGTCAATGATATCGAGTTTTTTAGTTGTCAATTGATATCAGCCTCTTTCATAAGTTTAAAACTTTTAACATTTTAAACTTTGGATTCTAATTCTTTAACTTTTGTTTTTAACGTTTTAACTTGAGATTCTAATTTCCTAACTTTAGATTCTAATTTTTCAATTTTAGATTCTATGCCTTTAGCTGGATTAGATGGAAGAATTTCTATTATTTCTTCTATTACTCCCTTTGATTCTAAAAAGTTATCTTCATTAGATCTTTTTATTTTTGTCATGATAAATACTCCTTTTTATATATAAGTACCCAATAATTTTAAAAGATAAGCATAAGTTAAAATATAGCCAAACATATACCCATTTTGAATAAACTTATTCAAAATGGGTATATGTTTATTATTAAATCATAATATCACACTATTCAGAAAATACATTCTTTTTTTATGGATCAAATAGATAAATCTGGAGTGTAAACGTGATAAGAAATCATCAATACAATATGGAACTTCAAAGTATATGAGGAGGGAAAAAAATGGCTCCATTAAATGTTACATCTATAAATGCCAAGGAAAGAATAGATCTTGAAACAGTTGTGGGGAGATCATATAATGTCTTGCAAAATGCTTATGTCTCCCCAGAAAAAGTCAACACTCAGTATGCTATTGTAACAATGAATAAGATTAGGACGGCAATAACCAAACCAAAGATGCAAGAAACGGAGTATATGGCGGGTAATTCTTTGAGGGAAATAGCAGAGGCTCTTTCTGTATCTGTAAGTGCAAGTTCAGAAGCTATGATGTTTAGTGCTTCTGTATCAGTTGACTTTGAAAAAGAGACAAAGAGCAGTTCTGAAATGGCCTACTGTAAAGTATTACATTTGGCTATTAAAAGAAAGGAAAGCTTTGCTGAAGGAGATAAATATAAGGATCATCTAGATCCTAACTTTGTTAGAGATTTAGACAGTCTCGATCCTGAACTTTTTTTCAAAAAATATGGAACTCATTTAATAACTGATGCATGGTTCGGTGGAAGATTGGAATTTAATTTTTCTAAAGAAAAGAAGATGAATGAAAGTAAGGAGAGTCTAAAAACTAGTGTTGAGGCTGGCTTTAAAAAAATCTTCTCAACTAAAACTTCTACAGATTTCAGTAAAGAGGTAAAAGAGGTTTTTGAAAACAGCACTATAGTGGCTAGAGCTGTAGGAGGATCAGGTATTGCCATCAGCGACTTAGAATCTTTCGGTAAGCAATACGAGAATTGGATAAAATCCTTAGATAAAGGTGAAGAGAATTGGGCATTCTGTGGAGTACCTGATAAAAGCTCTCTTGTTCCTCTCTGGGAACTTACCAACAATTCTAGCCGTAAAAAAAAGCTAAAAGATTATTATTTTAAAGAGGCAAGCTTGACAAAGAATAAATTAGAAAAAATAGAATTTTTTGTAAAGGATATTACTTTTGTCAACCATAGCAATCGAAATCAAGCAATACACAGTCGCCCGAGTGGATATATATTGGTCGAGAAAGATCTCAATGCAGGGGCAAAGGGAGACTACATTTATCTCTGCTATAAATTAGGAGAAGGTAAGAGTGGTGCTATTACAAATCTTGTTATGGAGGAGACGAAGACATCAAAGAGCCCAGCTTCTAATATAGATATGATGAATAAGGGTGTATGGTCAAAATATTATCGTCATGGCATGGACCTCAATAAAGGAGCTGGAGGAAACTATATCTACTTATATGACACAATAGATACAAGATTTAGTCCTATAAAACTTATAGAAGTGGTCTTTGGAGATGAAAAAATCGCTAGCGAGGATTGGGAAGTTGTTTTTTGGGCTAGAAGCAATCAAGCAGCAGACTGTAATAAGTCTGTTGGCGGTAAATATATTTATATCTATATGAAAAGAAAGTAAATAATTAATTTTGATTATATAGGACAAGATAAAAGAAC
>CAZRHX010000009.1:6289-18383 GCA_964599855.1 uncultured Tissierella sp.
GTTGTTCTTTTTTTGTATCGGTATATTTTTTTCTTATCTCATCTAAATTTAAAATTTTGCTTATTACAGATAACTCATACTCATCATTAATTAATCCCCTTAGAGTCCTTGTATACCTATCTTTCATAAGTCGACATTCTCTTGATTTACTCATTAACGAGCTAAATTCTTTAGATGCTTCATATGCACAAGGTGAGCCGCACCAACTACTTATAGCAAAATCTTTACATTCTTCAATATTTTCTACTTTTCTTTCCGATAAACTAGAAGCAATATTATTATTTTTCATATTTAAGTAAGAATCTTCTTCTAAATTTCCTAAAAGAAAATCTTTATCACCTAATGATTGATTACATGCATACACATTTCCATCAGGAGCCACTATAGATATATTACGTCCTGCTCCACATGGTGTAGTTTCACACATGAAAGGTCTAGAAGGCTTTAAGAGGTGCTTAAACATTAAAGATAAATATCTATCTTGTAGCAATTGACCTGAATCTTCGTATATTGGTGTTATGACTGTTTTAAAAATATCTAACAGACCTAAGTTATACTTTTTTACAAAGGAATTATCTCTGTCATAATCTTCTCCTCGACCAATATTTGACAAAGGTCTCATTACTATATTGTTATTGACAAACAAATGCATATGTAGCGCAATTTCTGGCATACAATCAACACTGTAATTTGAGATTACCATTATTATACCACCAGAATTTTCTGGATATTCTTGGTTAAGTTTAATTAATGAATCTGATACTTTATCATAGCTGCCATCTCCATTGATAAAAGGTCTTTGTGAATCTTGAATGGTTTTAAAACCATCTAAACTTACTCCAACACCAACTTGGTTTTCTCTGAAAAATCTTATCATATCTGAAGTCAATAGAGTTAAGTTTGTCTGCAAACAATATTCTAAATTCAACAAATCTCCATAGGTATCTTTAGCATATTCAACTACATATCGTATAAGAGAAAAATTAAGAAGAGGTTCTCCTCCAGTAAATTCAATTATTATTGGATCATAAATTCTTGATTCTAAAACATATTCTGCTATTCTATCTATGAATAACTTACCTATTTCCTTGCTAGAAAAAGCACCTTTAGATGGTGAAGCATCGACAAAACAATATGTACATTTTAAATTAAAAGATGTTGTTACAGCGAGTTCAAAAAAATACATTTTATCACTATTACAATTTTCAGCATTAGGCATTAATACTTTTCCATTCTTTGAACAAATTCCTTTTTTAAAAAGAAATTCACTGACATTGTTTTGCGGAAGTTCATTTTGAATATTTAGAAATTCTTTTTCTTCATTATCAAAAATGATCCATCCTCCATTTGAGGGGTTAGTAACTACAATTGAATTATCTATAGTAAACATCTTTATTCTATCAGCCCATTTATAAAAACTAGTAGTTATAGGGTTATCATCAATATTTAACTCTGTACCATAAAAATTAAACAGAGATTTAGGCATAATATTCACCTCCTTATACTATTAACTAAACTATACTCTGATAAATTTATTCAAACCTATTTATTTCAAGAGTAACTATATAATTGTAAAGATTGATTTTACTTTCACTAAATTTTTATTAATCTTTGTGGTACAAAGACTCTCGGATTGTGATATTATAGACTATAAGAGCAGATTTAAGGGAGTGGATAAAATTGAAAGAGATTGTAGCTAGATATTTTAAATTGGTTCTAGGGTTTTTTATCTTTGCCTTTGGCGTAGTTATAACTATAAATGCAGACCTTGGCTATGCGCCATGGGATGTTTTTCACCAGGGTATAGCAAATATATTTAATATCAAAATAGGTACAGCCAATGTTTTGGTGGGATTGATAATGATTGTTGTTGGTTTTTTAAATCGCCAAGAGATTGGCATAGGCAGTATTTTAAATATGATCTTGATAGGTTCTTTTATAAATTTAATAATGACATATAATTTAATTCCGATTTTTTCAAATCTATATATAAGACTTTTTACTATACCTATTGGTATGCTTATAATGGGCTTTGGAACCTATTTACATATAAATGCAGGTTTTGGAGCTGGGCCCCGTGATTCACTTATGGTAATAATTTTGAAAAAGACTAATAAGTCGGTTGGATTTGCCAGAAATTCTATAGAGATAACGGTTCTTGTACTTGGGTATCTATTGGGTGGACCTGTAGGAGTTGGAACTGTTATCATATCTTTAGGTCTTGGGATTTGTATTCAGTTTGTGTTCAACCTTTTAAAGTTCGATCCTAAAATAGTAGTACATAGAGGCCTAGGCGATGAGATAGATGGTGTGAAAAGTTTATTTAAAAACCAATAAATGAAGAAAAGGTGATAAAAATTAAGAAAAAAACAATAAAGAAAAAGAAAATAAAGAAGAAGAAAATAAAGGAAAATAAAAACAAGAAAGTAATAATAAAGAAAACAATAAAGAAAAAGAAAATAATAAAGAAGAAAAAGTAACTCTCTAAGCTTTAAAAAGAATCTCTTCCATCGACAAGTTATAATAAAAGAGATTCTTTTTTATGGTGAGATTATACTCACAAGAATAATGAAATCGCTTTGTAACCATAATGGGTAAATATTATAGTATAATAGGCTATATTACAAGTATAAAATTATTTAGACATTTGAAATGAAAGGAGATGGGATATATGAAAAGATTTATGAAAGAGTTGATTGTATTTTTTATTATTTTCAATCTGTTTTCATCAAATGTTACTGTCGCAAATGAACAAAACTTATCACCAGTAGTTAAAAGGATTGGTGGAGAAAATAGAATAATGACTTCGGTTGCCTTGAGTAAAAAAACTTTTAAAAGTTCAGAAAACGCAATACTTGTAGGAAGTAAAGGCGAGATAGATGCTTTGGGGGGAACCTTACTTGCAAAGAAATTGAATGCACCTATAATCATGACTGATAAAGCTGGTTTAACACCGAGTTCTAAAAGTGAGTTGGAAAGACTAAGAGTTAAAAATGTATTTATATTAGGTGGAAAAGATGTAGTTTCCCAAAGAGTGGTAGAGGATTTAAATACATTAAATAAATTAAATATAGAGCGTATAGACGGTCATAATAGAGTTGAAACTGCCATAGAAATAGCTAAGATGGCTGTTGGAGGAAATACTAATGAAGTTTTCCTGAGCCTAGGATATGATACATATGCAGATGCATTGGCAATAGGACCTGTAACAGCCAATTTAAATAAACCTCTTCTTTTATCTAAAAAGACTAGTATATCGGACCAAACACTTAAAGCTATTAAAGATTTAAAAGTTAAGAAGGTCACCATAGTAGGTGGAACAAATGCTGTTTCTAAGGGTGTTGAGGAAAAATTAAAATCTACAGATAAAAAACTACTTGTAGATAGAATATATGGAGGCAATAGAGTTGAAACTTCTATAAAAATAGCAGAGAAATACTTTAAAACTCCAAATGAACTTATAATTGCAAATGCATACATATTTGCAGATTCAGTTATAGGTGGATATTTTGCTAATAAAATAAATGCACCTATAATTCTATCCAAAAATGATAGCTTGACTGATGGAACTTTTACTTATATAGCTAAGATAAATAAAAATGTAAATATATTAGGTTTGCATAAGGCAATAGAAAAAAATGTAGAGACTGATTTAAATATTATCTTAAAGACAGATGATTTTAAAGGTAAGTTTTTCTTATTGCCTAAAAACAAGAAATATGATATTTTAGAGTCCAATAAAATGGTGGATAGAGTGATGAAGATACCTCCTAGAATTATCGGAAACATTTACCATGCGCGAGTTAGAATAAAATTTTGCAATGGTCCTATAACAGATGAGCCAGAGTATAGTCATTTAAAAGGTAAAATTCCAAGGGGATGGGACTATACTGGAAAGACATGGGACGATGTACCAGGAGCTGGCGGAACAGAGACACCTATTGCAAGAATAGGCTATAGTAATCCAGGGGATAAAACAGGTCATAGTGCTTGCAATTTGGAACTTCATGAACTAGCTCATACTATAGATAATTATATAAGTGGCAGATACTCTGGAAGTGAATATGCAATCTCCGAAACACCTAAGTTTAAAGAGATTTGGAATACTGAAGTTAGAAGAGTACTTAATGACCCATATTATATTGATTATAGTGATGAATATTTTGCGGAAACTTTTGCTATGTATTATTTAAACAGTGCTACAAATGCGCGTTTACTGAAAAAAGCCCCAAAAACACATAAATTTATAGGAGATTTAGAAAAAAAATATAAAAAAAATTAAAGGGATGATTTCTTTAAAGAAAGATTGAATTTACTAGTGAAATCAAAATTTACAGATAAAGATATAAATGGATATCCTTTGACATTTTAAAATAAAGTTAATATTATAAAATATATATAAAGAGCTTAAAATCAAATTTGATTTTAAGCTCTTTATATTATTGGAATTTAAAAAAATATGTTTAAAAAAACAAAAATATATTTTGAAATATTAAGATAATTTAATATTTTCGGGGTATAGATATAATAGGGTTTGCACTATTACAAAAAGGAGGAAGTAAAATGAAAAAGTTAAATTTATCTGTGACTCTTATTTTAGCCGTTTCTTTAATTATAACTTTTAGTTTTGCTGGAATAGCCAGTAAAGCTCCAGAAGTAAAAGATTCTAAACAAGTCAGACAATTTGCAGCAAACCCTATAGAACAAGTTAATTTAAAAGAAGATAAAACTCAAGCTAAATTAGTAGCCCCTAGCCCTCCCGGTTTAAAGAAAATAGGGAAGGATGGATTTGTAACCGTAAATGCTTTAAATGTAAGAAATCTTGGAAGTATGAAAGGTAAAGTAATTTCAAGCATAAATAAAGGAAGAAGAATATATGTATTTGGTGAGAAAAATGGTTGGTACTATGTTGAATATGCTAAGGGTAAAGAAGGCTGGGTATATTCAAAATATGTAGAGTTCAGAGCAAATCCTCTGCCACAGGAACCAGAACTAAAGAAGATAGAAAAAAATGGTTATGTTACAGCTGCTAGATTAAATGTGAGAAATCTTGGAAGTATAAAAGGAAAAATAATTAGTAGTTTAAGAAAAGATACTAAGATATATGTTTACGGCGAGAAATATGATTGGTACTATGTTGAGTATGCTAAGGGGAAAAAAGGCTGGGTATCTGGTAACTTTATAATGTTTAAAGATATTGATCCAGTTAAAGATTTAGGGTTAAGGAGAATAGAAAAGCTTGGAACAGCAACAGTAAACAATTTAAATGTAAGAGATCTTGGTTCTATGAAAGGTAAAATATTGATAAGTATAGATAAGGGAGAGTCTTTATATGTATTTGGAGAAAAGAATGGTTGGTACTATGTTCAATTCTTTGAAGATGCATATGGATGGGTATATGGTAAATATATGATATTTAAATAAATTGCTAGAATGGATAAAACTAAGCAGCTATGCCGAAGATGTGTATAGCTGCTTAGTTTTATTTTTTAGATAGACTATAATAAGTTAATATAATCCAGAAACTTAACATATGAAAATATAAATGATATAATACTTGTAATTGATTAAGAATGTCAGTAAGGACGAATTTATGAATTTTGGGGGTATTTATAATGGAAAATATTGAACTTAAGATAGATTATTGAAGTAGAAATAAAAATTCTGCAGGAGAGGCAGAAAAAGAATTAAGATGTCCCGGATGTAAAGGACAGACACAGGTAGTTAAAGGTAAAACTGTAAGACACTTTGTTATAGATAGTCTTTTGAATAAAATAAAAGCTAATAATTATAATATCTGTTTGGATGAAATTTGTGATGTAGTGTACTTTAATCAAAATATAATACTTAATAAGTACGATATCAAAATTCCTATCTACTTTAAGAAAGACTCTGATCCTCAATATATCTGCTATTGCAATAATGTTACAAAAGAGCAAATTGTAGACGCAGTTATAGATAAAGGCGCTCATAACATGAAAGATATTATAAGGATTACCGGGGCTATGAAAAATGGTGAATGTGAAACTAAAAACCCTCTAGGTAAGTGCTGCCGACCTCTTATAGAAGAAGTTATTAATAAAACATTAAACAAACAAAATAAAATAGATAATAATATAAAAACAAAGGAATGATATAAATGGAAGAAGAGACAGATTTAATTGTAAAGCCTCAGTTTGTAGATAAATATAAAGAAGGATATCCATTAATATTTAAAGATTCTATTGCAAATCTATATACACTTGGAGATGAGGGAAGTATAGTAAACTTAGTAGATGAAAGTAGATCTTTTTTAGCTCGTGGATATTATGGAAAACAAAATAAAGGATCAGGTTGGGTATTAACTCAAAAAGAAGATGAAGCTATAGATATGAGTTTTTTTATAAAAAAATTTATAGTTGCTTTTAATAAGAGAACTAAATTTTTCAATGATGAGGAGACTAACTGTTTCAGAGTCTTTAATGGTGAAGGAGACGGAATAGGGGGATTAACTGTTGAATACTTTGACGGATATCTGCTAGTAAACTGGTACAGCAAAGGAATCTATGTTTTTAGAGAGATAATCATAGAATCACTCAGCCAAGTCACAGCCTACAAGGGAATCTATGAAAAGAAAAGATTTAGTGAAGATGGAAAGTATATAGAGCAAGATGATTTTATAAAAGGAGAAAGAGCTCCTATTCCTTTGATAGTAAAGGAAAATGGAGTAAATTTTGCAATTTACCTAAATGAAGGTGCTATGGTCGGAGTGTTTTTAGACCAGAGAGAAGTTAGAAAAACTATAAGGGATAAGTATTCTAAAGGGAAGAAGCTTTTAAATACTTTTTCTTACACTGGAGCATTTTCAATATTTGCTTCTCTAGGAGGCGCTGAAATGACTACAAGTGTTGATCTTGCCAATAGAAGCCTTCCAAAAACTCGTGAACATTTTGAGTTAAATAAGATTGATCCTGACAAAGAAGAAATCATAGTTGAAGATGTTTTTAACTATTTTAAGTATGCAATGAGAAAAGAATTGAAGTTTGATGTGCTTATCCTAGATCCTCCAAGCTTTGCTAAGTCTAAGAACTTTATCTTTAGTGCGGATAAAGATTATAAAGATCTTTTAAAGCAGGCTATAGAGATAACAAGAGAAAATGGCCTTATAGTAGCTTCTACTAACGCTGCTAATTTTAATATGAAAAAATTTAAAAGCTTTGTAAGTCATGCTTTTAAGGAATTAAATTTAGCATATAAGATTGTAGAGGAATATACTCTTCCAGAAGACTTTAAAACCATAGATGAATTTAAAGAAGGAGACTACTTAAAGGTTTTATTTATAAAAAGAATAAATTAATTAAAGACAATCTATAGCCATATAAGTTTTTGAAACTTATATGGCTATTTTTTATTTTCAATAGTAAATAAAACTTCTCTTACTATATATATATTGATGGCTGAAATATTATAGAAGGAGATGATAAAATGGCGATACTTTGTTTTGATTATGGTCATGGAGGAAGAGACCCAGGTGCTACTTATAAGGGAAGAAGGGAGAAGGATGATGTCTTGGAAGTGGGAAGCCTTACGGCTTCTTATATAAGGTCATATGGCGTATTAATAGATGAGATTAGAAACTATGATAAGACGATTTCCTTAAAAGAGAGAAGTAAATATGAAAATAAAAAGAATTATGATTTTTTTATATCCTTTCATAGAAATGCCTTTAAAGCAGAAAAGGCCAATGGAGTTGAAACTTATATCTACTTAAAGGCTAGTCCAAAGGCCAAAACTTTAGCTAATAATATACAAAAATCTTTAGTAAAATTAGGTTTTTTAGATAGAGGATTAAAAACTGCAAACTTTCATGTTTTAAGAGAAACGAGAGCCCCAGCAATTTTAATAGAGATTGGCTTTATAGATAGTAGCCTGGATAATAAAATCTTTGTAGAGAAAAAAGAGAAGATAGCGAAAGCTATATCAAAAGCTATATTACAAGAACTCAATGTAGAGCATAAGGGGAAAAAAGAAGATAAAGACGAAGAAATCTTATATAGGGTTGTAGCAGGAACTTTTAAATTGAGAGAAAATGCAGAAAAAAGAGTTAAAGCTTTAAAAAAAATTGGATTTGATTCCTATATTAGCTCATAAATAGCTCATAAAAATAAACTGACCCTAAGGGATTGGTTTATTTTTATGAGCTAATATAGTTTTATATAGAGTAGTAAGACTATATCTTGTTTTTTATACATTTAAAAAACAAATATTTTGAAAAGGCTTTATCTTTTATACCCTTATGTGGTATTATATATGTAATCGATATGTAATTATATTGTAATTCATTTGACATTAAATTAAGTTAGACATAGACAAACATATTGAGACTTTTTTAAAATAAGTTTAGGAGGGGTAAAATGAAAAAAAACAAAAGGTATATATTAATAGTATTTATACTTTTAATATCCTTCACTAAGAAGGTATCAGCAGAGAAACTTCCTACTATAAAAAGACTTGATGGTAATAACAGGATAGAGACATCTATTAAAATAAGTAACGAGGCCTATAAGACTTCAAAAACAGCAATATTGGTAGGCTACAATGGAGAGGTAGATGCTTTAACTGGAACTATTTTAGCAGAGAAGGAAGAAGCACCTATACTTATAGCTGATAAGAAAAATCTTAGTCAAGCTTTAAAAGATGAATTTAAGAGATTGGGATGTCAACAAGTATTTATTCTTGGAGGTCCAACAGCTGTAAGTACACAAATTGAAAGAGATATTAAATCACTTGGTTTAGGTGTAAGAAGAATAAATGGAAAAAATCGTGAAGAAACAGCGATAGATATAGCAGAGCAAGCTATTGATGGAAATGTAGATAGTGCATTTTTGAGTCTAGGCTATGGAGTCTATGCTGATGCACTTGCAATAGGTCCTGTTGCAGCTAGTAAAAACAGCCCTCTTCTTTTAACAAAAACTAAAGAATTAGGAGAAACAACTTTGGACTATATAGTCGGAAAAGGGATTAAAAAGATAAATATAATTGGTGGAGAAACTGCGGTAAGTAGTGAAGTAGAAAAGACTTTAAGAAACAAAGGTATAAAGGTAAATAGAATAAAAGGAAACAATCGTGAAGAGACTGCTATAAGCATAGCTGAAAACTTTGTAGCTAGTCCAAAAAAAGTAGTTCTAGCAAATGGATACAAGTATGCAGACGCTGTAGCTGGTGGATATTTAGCAGCCAAAGAGAATGCACCTATACTTTTGAGCAGAGACAATATATTAAAAGATGTAAACAAAGAATACATAAAAGAAAAACAAATAAATACTATAGTCCTGGGAGGAGAAACGGTTATAGGTGGGTCAGTCTTTAACCATATGCAGTTAGCTCTTGGAATTATAGAGACTCTACCACCTTCTCCTAATATGATCAATAATTTAACTAAACTTAAAAGTAAAATGCGAACAGAGTTTGAGAGTTTTAAATCCGAAATAAGCATTGAATATAACGGTAAGGTTACTTTAGCTGATTTAAGACTTTTGATTCAAGATATCTATGATGATGGTTCATATATATCTGGGACTATTGGGAGTATAAACTCTAGAGTTGTAAATCATGGCAACTATATTCAAGTAAGTTTTTCAGTAAAGTATAAAAACACTTTAAAGCAAGAAGAATTTATAGATTCGGAAGTAAGTAGAATTTTAAAGACTATAATAAAGCCCAATATGAATGAGTTTGAAAAGGTAAAAGCAGTTCATGATTATATAATAAACAATACAAGATATGCTACAGATACAAAACACAGTGCTCATTCAGCATATACTATTTTCAAAGAAGGAAAGGGAGTTTGTCAAGCCTATACTCTTGCTACTTACAGGCTTTTGGATGCAATGAATATAGAGAATTATTATATTCTTGGAAGGAGCTCTAATAAAGATAAATGGGGATATCATTCATGGAATCTAGTTAAGATAGATGGGAAATATTACAATATGGATGTGACTAAAGATGACCCACTTATAACAAAGGGGGAGCAGGTTTTGAGCTACAAATATTTTTTAGTTTCAGATAGAAAATTTTCAAAAACTCATAAGCCAGATAGGAACATATTTCCCAAAGCTGTAGATTCTAGATATGAAGCTTTAAATGGAGCTGATGATCCCTTTGAATATAAGGGAGTCTTATATTTTGGAAACAAAGATGATGGAGATAAATTATATAGTTTTTCTTTAAAAAGCTTGCAGCTTAAAAAGATATCCAATGAAAGGGCTCCTTATCTAGTAGTAAATAATAATAAGATATATTTTAGTAATTATTCACAAGGAGGATATATTTATAAAGCGGATTTAAATGGGAAAAACCTATCTAGAATGAATAAAGTTCATTCTAAAAATCTAAAACTGCAATATCCAAAGATCGTTTTCTTGAATAACTCTACAAATAAATGGAACAGTATAGATATAAGCAGATAATATTCCTTTAAATAATAAGATACTTATAAAACTGTTTTAAGCTATAAGGGCAAATGTGTTTTATAATTTAATATAAATATTTTGAATTTATAATAATTAAAAATGAATGGGAGTGAATATATTTTGAAAAAAAGCATTAGATTTATGATTATAGTTTTCCTTATATTGGGTATTAGCTCACTGAGAGCGGAGGCGAATTCTGATATGGAACGTATATATGGAAAAGATAGGGTAGAGACGTCTATAGCCATAAGTAATAAGGCTTATAGGTATTCAAAGATTGTAATATTGGCAGGTTATCATGGACAAGTGGATTCTTTAAGTGGGGCTATATTGGCTCATGATAAAAATGCACCTATGATATATGCTAGTAAAGATAAAAAAAATTTGGATAATAGAGTATTAAAAGAGATAAAGAGACTTGGAGCTGAGGAAATATATATATTGGGTGGAGAAACCATGGTTTCTAAACAGATAGAAGATAGCCTATCAGCTTATAAAGTTAAAAGACTAAAGGGAAAGAAAAGAGAAGAGACAGCTATTAAAATAGCTGAAGAAGTTAAGGGTAAAAGTATACAGGAAGTATTTTTAACACGTGGTGATGATGGTAATTATGCAGATGCTTTAGCTATAGGACCAGTATCTGGAAAAAAAAGGCTTCCTATATTTCTAACTAAGTCAGATAAATTATCAAAAGATACAAAAGATGCTTTGAAAAAATTCGGTGTTAAAAAAGTAAATATAATTGGTGGAGAAACTGCTATAAATAAATCTATTGAAAAAGAATTAAAAGATATGAATATTTCATATGTAAGAGTATTCGGTCATGACAGAATCCATACAGCTATAAATATTGCAGAAAAATATAATAACAATGCTAGTGGATTTGTAATTGCAAATGGTTGGGAATTTCCAGATGCTGTTGTAGGTGGATATTTAGCTGCCAAAGAAAACTCATCGATACTTCTTTCTAAAGATAAAATTATCGATATAAAAAATTTGGACTATATAGCTAAAAACAAGAGAAAGGCTTATGTACTTGGTGGAGAAAAAGCACTAAATAAGGCTATCTATGAAGATCTTGATTTTATATTAAATAAAAATATAGTGATAAAAGAAGTTGATACAAAGGGAACTGAAAGAAAAGTTGACAGACTTTATTTTAAAGATGGTAAACAGGTTAGAATACAAAACATAGTAGGAGGAATTTTCAAGTCAGATAAGTCAGATAAAAGAGAGTTTAGAAGACTTTTTATTGATGGCACTAGTGTAGCTGGAGTAGAACACACTATAAAAGCTGAAGTTGATGGTTTCGAAAGTCCTCTATATAGGTTTTATGAAAAAGACTTGACCACAGACAAATGGACCTTAGTACAAAATTATAGTGAAAAAGATTCAGCTATATGGATTCCCAAAAAAACTGGAAATTATATCTATAGGGTAGATGTAAAAGAAGAAAAAAGCTCAGAAAAATATATTTCTAAATCGGATCCTATAAGTGTAGAACCATCTATACCTGCAAAAATTCATAGTTTAGGTATTACAGGAGCAAATGAAGCTAAAACACCTCAAACAATTACAGCAAAAGGCAGTGGAGTAAATGGAGTATTGTACAGATTTTATATAAAAGATGAAAGCACAGG
>CAZRHX010000010.1:0-13573 GCA_964599855.1 uncultured Tissierella sp.
GGGACTCCCAATTGAAATATCTCGAGTTTATAGCATAGTCATTGTACATGGTTGACGGCAGATAGTCTTCTTCATTTTTATTTATGGTAATGAAGAACAAATCTGTGTTTTCTTCTTTTATATATACTGCTCCTTCCCGCATAGGATACTTATAATTTTCTTTTGTCTTTCCAAAAGCTACCATAATCTGATCGGTACTATAAGACGCATATATATCTAATGGTATTTCATTATCCTTATCTTCATATTCTATTTCTGTATTCTTTATTTTCCCTTTATTATAGTCTATTATATCTAATAATTCCCTTAAAATATCTATATTATCTTCCTTTAAAACTCTTAAATATTGTTCATAACTAAGCTCGGGTTTATTGCCCCATATTATATAGTGAAAGATTCCAAGCATAAGTTTTTCTGCTTTAGCAAATAAAGAAATGTCTACTTCTTCTTTAAGTATCTTCTGGGAAAACTTTAAAAGTTTCTTTGAATCTATTTTTGAAAACCTTCGCAAAGCTTGCCTTAACTGTTTCTCATTCCTTACCTCGTACTCTTTCTTATACCCTGTCTGAACCAAGAGTTGATAAAAAGAATATCTAGAATAAAATCTGTCTATATCTACTCCGTAGCTTTCTATAAAGTTTTTTAAATTTAATTTGTTATTGTTTTCTTATAATCATTAATCTTGATTGGGTAAGATTTGTAATATTCATATTCATTATCTAGATAATCTCCATCAAATTGATTAGGCCAATACTGCAATTCTTTAGGTAACTCTTGCTCATATACTACTCCTGTAGGATCACCATAATAATCAAATATATCAGATATAAAACTACTTGAATCAATATCATCTTGGTCAACAAACTGAATTTGTAAATTTGATACATTTGTCCCTTGCTTACATATTCATAATTTATTAAACTCGTATTCATCTAATAAATTAGTGCTTCTAAAAAAAGCTTGTCCAATAAATTCTATATATTCGCTAATACTGATTTTTTTGCTCCATGGCTTCAATTCCAATAGTTTTATCTAGTTTTTTTATAACTTCTACTCTCTCTCTATCATCCTTTAAGCTCGAAAGTGTTTCACGAATTATCTTTTGATAACTAGTTGAAACAACTCGAGAAACTTCACTATTATCTATATTTTTAATTTTTTTATATTTACTTTGTTCAATTTCTTTTTTAGAAGTATTATCTAACAATTTTTCATATATCCCTGATCGCATTGTTTTCTCCTTCCTATTATATACTATATATTTAAGTAAATTTCCTCTTTCTCATTAATACTACATTAACAGATTAATAGATAAACTCCAAATATAAAAAAGCTTATATGACCTATTTCTAGGCACTATAAGCTTTTTATGCTATGTTAATTTAAGATCTACTCCCATTTTAAATTCATTATATTATTTATCTTATCTATTATGCTTATTATATCTATTTAAAAATATATTAAAATTAGTAAATCGCTTTATAGAATTATTGTTTTCTTTTATAAACTTCCAACTCTGTTTATATTTTTTTCTAACTGTAAAACTACTATTGCATATCAGGTCTAAAAAACCTTCTAAATCATCTATATATCTATCTTGAAACTCTTCAGCGTATTTCATTTTTGCTCTATCCGGAATTTGTATTTCATCATATAAGACATGTTCTAAGTTACAAGCAAAATAAAAGACTCTATAGGGAACAGATTTATATACTTTTTCTGTATCGATCAATATATTTAATATTTCTTTCTTTTTATTGTTTCTCTCTATAACATCTTCTCTACGTTTTGCATATATTCCATCTTCATTATAGATAAATCTAGTTCCGTAGCTGTTTTTATAGATATTATCTTCTGAAATAAATGCAGCATCCATATCAACTAGATGTACTACTTCCCTATAGTCACTAGCTTTAAATTTCCTCTTACCTCCATCTTCTATTATCTTTGTAAGTCTGCTCTGGATATTGTTCCTATCTACATTTCTATTGGAGGTGATATCTCCACTGACTACTTGAAATATTATTTCATTATCTCCTTCTTCTAGTTCTGTAAGTATAAGTTCCAAACTCTCCCTATCTGAGATCCCTTCTACTATAAATAAGACTACTTTTTTTCTAGACATATCTTATTCCCACGCCTTTCGGAAAGCTCTAGTTATTTTAGAGGAGTTTGTTTTATCGTATATGGTTTCATCTTGACCTCCTAGGATCAGATCTCTATAGTACATGTCTCTTAGATTGTTGTCCGGCCTTACATTTTTCAATTTAATATATCTATTGTCTACATTTGTCGTAGTAAAAACCAGATTATTTTTATCTAATACTTCTAAAGGCCTTAAATTATGAGATGTAAAGATAAGCTGTCCCTTGCCTCTTTGTTCAAGTATTTCAAGTATTTCTCCTAGGAGATATTCAAATATACCTGAGTCCAACTCATCTATAACTATGGTGATTGAGTTAAAGTTAAACATAGCTATTAGGAGATGGAGAACCGCTACGATTTTCTTTATGCCTTCGGATTCATATCGCATTGGTATCTCTATGTCTTCTCTACATGAAAGCATTTCTACTAGCACTTCTTCTTTTCCTGTTTTACAGATCTGTGCTTTTAATTCTTTTAATTTTATTATAAGTCCTGGTATTATTTCGCTTATCACCTTATTAGATGACTTTAAACTACTTTCTATCTCATCCATAAATTCTCTGGCTATATAGCTAGGCCTATCTAAAGCTATGGGTATAACTCCCATTGATATGTCTTTTCCATCCCTATAGTCTTTAAAATTTACTGGCAATAATATGTTTGCATCACTTAAAGCCAATTCTCTATTGTCTACTATAAATAAGTTTGAAGCTGCATAGTGATTTAATATGTTGAGTATTTCATATTCAAGATTTATTTTGTCACGATTTCTATTTATTTTTTTTAGCAGTTCTTCAGAGAAGATAAAACTTTTATGATTCATAAATTTCATCTTTTTATCGACTATAAAATCACTTTTATCTTTATATAAATCTAATAACTCCTCATTTCTATACTTTGGATATATATAGTTTTTATCATATCTGTTTTTAATCAAGGTCTTTACCCTATCCCATTCTTCATCTTCATAAGACATATACCAGTAATCTATTGACTCTTCTTTTATAAAGCCATTTCCATTGCCTTTAAATATTACTATTTTATATCTAACTTTATATCTTCCAATATCATTTTTTATATAGAATAATATATCTATCTCTGCTTCATCTTTTCCATACATTATATATTGATTGATATCTTCTGGTAATTCGTCTCCAGAAAAAATATCTTTAATTATTTTAATAGCGCTTATAATTGCGGTTTTACCTGAGCCATTTTGTCCATAGATTCCAAGTACATTTCCAGTCTTATTTTCTACATCTGAGGCCTCAGACATCCTTACTTTACCATGAGATATGTTTTTATAGTTTTTAAGAGTTATTTCTAGAATTCTGACTATATTATCATCAAAGCCATACATGACTATCACCTCTTTTTTTTATTGTTTTTATAAGATCTAATGTTTTTTGCTCTATTATTGATTACCCTATTTTTTCTTTCAATTAACATAATTCTTTAGAATGGAAAAATGAGGAGATAACATAGTCATCTCCTCAAGGTAAAGCCTTATATACTGTTTTAAATTTTTACAAGGTTACTATCTGGTATCCATCTTCAACATAGTCATACATTGCAGGATGTCCATTGGCATTGCCTTTTATAGCTATGCCTGTTTTTTCGTTATATTCCAGTACTCCCATTTGAGCTGAACAAGCTTTGCATATGCTGTCAAACAATCCAAGTTCTTTAACTTTTAAGTAGAGCTTATTTTCTTCCTCTTCTAATATTTTTATGAGTTTTACAGCTTCACCTTCGACTATAATCTTATTGTCTATACCTTTTTCATGCAAATCTAGTGAATTTATAAGTATGTGCATAAAACACATCTTATCTCCCTTAAATGGGAAAAAAGCAATTTTACTCAATTTTATCTCTCCTTTATTTTCTGCATTCAATCCTGAATGCTAGATCTATTTACCTCAGGGACTACCTCCCCTTCTAATGAAAAAAATCACTATTGCGGCAAATACTATAATAGGCAATATTTCTGCTATGGTCATAATTTTTCTCCTTTCTTTATTGTCCTATCCCATTGAATCTATCCTATCATGTGGATACAAAAACAACAATAAAATTAGAAGTATTATTCTATTTAAACTTTGAATTCTTCTATCATACTGTTAAGTTCCTCAGCAATTTTTGCCAGTTCACCGCTTGCACCTGTTATTTCAGTCATAGCAGCATTTTGTTCTTCTACTGAGGCTGAAGCTTCCTGAGTTCCTGCGGCATTCTCTTCTGAGATTGATACCAGATGGTCCATTACTTCTTTTATTTTTTCTTTTTGATCTATTATTTCATAATTTGAATTATTTACCAGGCTTATAGCTTGATCCATTTCATTTAAAGCATCAGCTATACCATCAAATTTACTTGTTGTTAAATCTACACAAGAACTTTGAGAATTTACAACATCTCCAACTTCTTTCATAGTGTCTACTGCGATAGAAGTTTTTATTTTAAGATCATTAATTATGGTACTTATTTCTTCAGTAAATTTAGTTGATTGTTCTGCGAGTTTTCTTATTTCATCTGCAACAACAGCAAATCCACGACCTGCATCTCCTGCTCTTGCTGCTTCTATAGCTGCATTTAAAGCCAATAGATTAGTTTGATCTGCTATACTTTTAATCATCTCACTTGCATTTACTATTCTTTCTGCACTTAAATTAGTATCTTCAATAACTTCTTGTACTTGTTTTGATGATCTCATATTACTGTTTGTCTTTTCAACTAAATCACCTATCACTTCTAATCCTTCATCTTTTAGAACATTAACTTTTTTAGTTGAATCATTTAGATTTTTTATGTAGTTTGTGTTGTTAACTACTACATTTCCAAGTTCTTCTACTGTTGTAACTCCTTGTTCAGTATCCATAGCTTGTTCACTAGAACCTATTGCTATTTCTTGAATAACTTTAGAAACTTCATCCGATGCCTTTTCAGATTCATGTGTTGTAGCTGTAAGTTCTTGGGAATGAGCTGCAACCATATGTGATTTATCTAATACATTTCTAACCATTTTTCTTATTGATTGTTGCATGGTGTCTACTGACTTTGCTATTTCTCCAAACTCATCTTTCTTTTCTAGCATATCTGCTGGTACATCTTCTCTGAAATCTCCTAAAGCCATATAATTCATCAATACCTTTAACTTATTTATAGTTTTAACAGCATAATTAGATGTTGAAAACAAGATAAATCCAAGAAGTAAAATAGTTATGAAACCTGCGATCGAGATTATAGATAGATTTTTAAAAATTGTAGAATTAACATCGTCCATTGAAAATCCTATGTTAATTGCACCAATATTTTTATCATCTACAATTACTGGATAAACAATATCGTAAACCATTGTTTTATCTTCTCCAAATTCACTTTCTTTGGAATTTGAAGCGTCTTCCTTTACTGCTAATACAACTTCTTTATCATTTGAAAAATCTTTACCTATATTGTCAGGATTGCTATCTGCAATTGCAAGCAAGTCTCTATCTATAAATCTTGCATATACAATCTCTTTATCTGATCCTAACTCTTCCATAAGTACTTGATAGCTAAATTGCTTTGTCAAAGCATTGATATGATCAGCATTTATTCCTGCTTGAAAGATATTTCCATCTGAATTTTTTATAGCTCCATATTTAATATAAATATCACTTACAATATCCAGTCTAATATCTTCCATTATTGTATTTTCATTGCTTTCTCTAAATTTAATCATGGGATGGCCTTCTTCACCCTCTGGGTTATAACCTATATTTTCAGGGATGTTCGAATATATTATCTTACCGTCTTCATCCCAATAATTAACCTGATTGGCTCCTAAATCATCGGCTAGCTGTGTTATTCTTTCATCACTTACATCATCGCCAAGTCTTTTCATAGAATCAATAACTTTTGTGATATCATTTTCTAATGACTCATTTATAATTTCCAGAGATTTGGAATTATCTCTGGCTCTAGCAACAACCTCTTCCAATATAAATTCTCCATTTTTACTCATCTGATTTAATAAACTCTGCTTAGACATATAGTTAGAAATCATAGCTATGCTTACAATAGATATAATCACTAGTATTATAGGTATAAGCAGTAGTTTAATCTTAATGGAGCTTTTGTTAAACTTTGATCTGTTATTCTCTTTTTCCAATTTTATCAACCCCGCTTCCTTTATTTATTGAATTGTTCTTTACTTATTTTATATCGGAGCATAATGATATTTTTATAGTCTTTTATTTTTCTTCAAGAATTTCTTCAAGTATCTTTTCCATCTCTTCGGCTGGCATAGGTTTATAATAATAAAAACCTTGTACATAATCACACATCTTTTGATTTAAAAATTCTAGCTGTGGAGCTGTTTCCACCCCTTCTGCTAAAACATTCAGTCCTAAGTTTTTAGCTAAATTAATTATAACCATTGTTATCGCTTGATCTTTTTCACTTTTCTCTATCCCATGAATAAACTCCATATCAATTTTGATTCGATCTATGGGTAAGCTTTTAATTCTACTTAAAGAAGAGTATTCTGTTCCAAAATCATCAATTGCAATAGATACTCCTAGTTTCTTAAGCTTATTTAATATATCTACTACAATATTTGTTTCTTTAATGGCTATACTTTCTGTAATCTCAAGTTCCAAATATTTAGGATCTAGAGCTGTTTTTTTAAGAATTCTATCAATATCTTCAACTATATTGGCATTTATAAATTGTACACCAGATAGATTTACGGCCATTTGAAGTTTAGGCAATCCCATTTCTTGCCATTTCTTATTTTGTGAACAAGCTGTTTCCAATACCCAAGCTCCAATACTATTTATAAGGCTGTTTTTTTCAGCCAATGGAATAAATTCTTTAGGTGGTATCATTCCAAATTCTGGATGATTCCATCTAAGCAATGCTTCAAGACCAGTTATCTTTTTGTCGTTCAAATCTACTTGAGGTTGATAATAAACAATTAGCTCATCCCTTTCTAAAGCACGATATAAATCATTAGATAGTTTCATATCTTTCTGAACTTCTTCCTTCATCTCGCTTGTACATAAGGAGTAGCCGTTTTTACCCTTATCTTTAGCTCTATACATTGCTATATCAGCGTTTTTAACTAGTGTCTCTGAATCATCTCCGTCTATAGGAAATGTTGCTATTCCTCCACTCGCTGTAATAAAAAACTCCTGGTCTTCTATTATAAAAGCTTTTGAAAATACATCCATGATACCATCCGCAATCTTTGGAATATCGTTATAGTTGTCAATATTATTTAACATGATCATAAATTCATCACCACCAAATCTAGCTACCGTATCAGATTTTCTAACGCTTTTAGATAAGGCATTCGAAATTTCTTTAAGCAGATAGTCTCCTCCACTATGACCCATGGTGTCATTTACTGATTTAAAATTATCTAAATCTATAAACATTATACTAACAAGTTTTTCTGTCCTATTGGCCAAATTAATGGCGTTTTCAACTCTATCTGAAAATAGAAATCTGTTTGGCAATCCTGTCAAATTATCATAGTAGGCCATAAATTCTATATCTTTCTCAGATTTTAGCTTGGATAAGCCGTCTGATAATAAATTTGCCAATATATTTAGAAGTTTTATATCTTGTTCTGTCCATTTCCTGTAGAATTTTACAGAATCAATACCAATAAAACCTTTAATATTTGTTTCACCTTCTACTGGAACAGAAACTAGTGTTTTTACATTCTGTCTTAAAAGTTGTTCTTGCTCATTAATAGCTTTTTTTGGCATCTTATTTATATCTTCTACCAATACTAGTTTATTTTGTTCTAAGTTATATATCCACCATGGAAAAATAGTAAGAGGAATCTCTTCAATAGTTCCTACTTCAGCGTCTATTCCTTCATTGCACCATTCATGAGAGTAAGTCATGGTATTATTTTCATGATTTATTAAAAATAAATATGTTCTATCTGCTTCAAAGAATAAGCCCATTTCAGATAGAAGTCTATCTATTTTTACATCTTTATTTTCTTTGTTTATATTTATAAAATCAGATGAAATCTTTGCATTCATTTTTTGAAATCTTATTTGAAAATCATTTTCTTCTATTTTAGATAGGTAGATTTTATTTACATAAAAACCTATTGCAAAGGCAATTATAAAAAATATAATTCTTAATATATAATCATATTCATCTACAACTACAGATCCTTTAGGCTTTAGTATCCACATCAGCCTCTGTGTTATTATAGAGACTACAGTTGTTAAAATCAAGAGTCTTTTATTGCTAAATACAAGTGAAGCTATCAGTATTATCATAGGGAAAACCCAAATGGTAATAGCAGAATATTCCAGATAATGAAATGTTATTATCGGTATATTTGCTACTAATATTATTATTGTAAAAGTTTCTTTTAAGCGATTATCTATCTTTTGAATTAAATATATAAGCGTTCCAGTAAGAAAAAACATAGCACTTTTTATAATTGATGATAATAGACTCAATTCATCATTTTTTATGAATTCTATATACTCAAATATAAAGCTAAGTATACCACCGATAAAAAATGCTATAGCAATATTATAAAATATTCTTTTTTTATCTTCCTCTGTAGCTATCATTTCTTTTTTGTATAGATCTTCATGATTTATTACATCATAATATCTTGCTGAATAATACATTGCCCATGTTGGAATCAAAATAAATATTGGTGCCATTTGGGGTAGTGGATCTTTTAAAATCGTGCTCATAACTATGTCAGTAATACTTCCAAATACTAAAGCAAACAATAAAGTCCCGAAGATTAAATTTACTTGTCGAATCTTGTTTTTGTTTTCTAGTCTTTCTTTCCATTTCCACAATGCAGTAAGCCCTAAGACCATATATATAAAATAATAAATATAATAAAAATAGTCCCATCCATTGTTTACAGTAAGATTGGCCCATCCATATTTGTTTGCCACCAGATTGTATTGACCTGATGATATGCTTTTAGAAAATGAAAAAATATATGCACTTATAATTGTAGGAATATGAAAAGCATATAAAAGTTTTTCTTTTTTTTCATCCTCTCTTTCTCTGGTAAGTAATAGTAAAAAATGTAGAGTAATACTTACTATGGAAGTCCATCCAATGGCAGCAACACGCCTCCAAAACATTGAACTATCGATGTTTGTTGCTGAATTTGCCAAGGCAAATCCTAAAGACCAGATACTTAAAGAAAGGCATAAAAATAAAAATGCCCTATTTACTTTTCTCTTTGGATTTAATTTAATTACATAGATACCTAAAAACATAGAGATTAGAGCGACTAAAAAAAACACAAATGAAAATAATGTAGAAATATATTGCATAAAAACCTCCTTACAGTTTGATTTTTTATTATTAAATTTCTTACTCTCTCAATAACTATCGACATAGTATCAATATTTTTAATAGCTAAGATTATAAATCTTAATATATTTTATCTTGGGTATAAGTAATAATATAAAATTTAAAGGAGTGTACTATGTTTCTAATAGAGAATGTAAAATACAAAAATATTTTAGATATAGAAAAGTTAAAAATTGAAAGCAAGAAAATAGTATCTATAGTAGGAAAAAGCGGAAGTGGAAAAAGTACATTTTTGAAACTGTTAAATAAAATGATAAGTCCCACTAGTGGTAATATATACTATAATGGTAAGAACCTAAAAGAAATAGACTCTATAGATTTGAGAAGAGATGTGATAATGTTAAATCAGACTCCAGCAATTTTCAAGGGAACTATAAGAGACAATCTAATGATTGGAAGAAAGTTTTCAAAAAAAGCTCTTCTTTCAGATGACAAAATGAATGAGATCTTAAATCTTCTAGAGCTTGACAAATCATTAGATACCAAGAGTGAAAAGCTATCTGGTGGAGAAAAGCAAAGGATAGCGCTTGGAAGGGTAATTCTTACAGATCCAAATGTGTTTCTTTTAGATGAACCTTCTTCAGCTCTAGATTCACATACGGAAAACTTGATTATAAAATCTTTGATAGACCATACTAGAAAAACTAATAAGACTCTTATAATGGTAACTCATTCAAAAGATATAGGAGTTAAATTCTCAGATATAATAATCGAGATTGAAGACGGTAAAATAATAGATCCAAAGGAGTTAGGAAAATGAAAGAATCACTAGACTTAAGTTTAATACAACTAATCTCTGCATATATATTTGTAGTTATTCTTCTTTTTATATTTAAATTAAGAGGAATCAGCAGGGAAAAAGAAATATTGATAGCTTCTATCCGTATGACTCTGCAACTTATACTGACTGGAAATGTACTAGTATATGTATTTGATAACCCTAGTCCTATATATACGATTTTAATCATCCTTTTGATGCAAGGATTTGCAATTTACAATATATTTAAAAGAGTAAAAAAAGATATCTCTAAAAATCTAAAGATAATAATAGCCCTTTCTATGATAGTTGGAACTTTTTCAAGTGGTCTATATTTTTTATTTATAGTAATAAAGGTATCTCCTTGGTACAATCCAAGGTATTTTATACCCCTTACAGGTATGCTTATCGGAAACTCTATGACGGGAATATCTTTAGGAGTGTCAAGTCTTATAGATGATATGAAGTCACAGAAAAACCTAATAGAATCTTCACTTATGCTAGGAGCAACTCCTAAAATGGCAACAAAAGATATAGTGGACAATGCATTTGATTCTGCAATCTTACCTACTATAAATTCAATGGTTGGTATGGGTATAGTTTTTCTTCCCGGCATGATGACAGGTCAAATCTTATCTGGAGAATCTCCTATAACTGCTATCAAATATCAAATAGCTATAATGCTGGGTATACTTGGAAGTGTAACTTTGACTGTTATCTTCTTTGTAAATCTAGGATATAAGACCTTTTTTAATGACAATAGTCAGCTCTTAGAGGATTAATAGATAGGTAAATTTGATTTTATAAGTACTAGCCGAGTATAAGATATCTATAAGGAGATGATAAAGGAAATATAAAAGTTAATGATAAACTTGAAACTAGTGCAGATAATATATATGCCTTAGGTGATGTAAAGGGTGGTCCTCAGTTCACTCACATAGCTTATGATGACTATAGGATAGTCATAGATAATGTATTTGGAGAAAGCAAGAGAAATATAGATGACAGACTTGTTCCCTATACAGTCTATATAGAACCACAACTTGGCAGAGTTGAACTTACAGAAAGAGAAACTAAAGAAAAAGGATATGATGTAAAAATAGGCAAATTAGAGATGTCCCAGCAAGCACGAGCTATTGAAGAGAGTTATACAAAAGGCTTTATGAAAGCTATTGTAAATAAAAAAGATAATAAAATATTGGGCGCATTTATTTTAGGCTATCAATGTGGAGAAATCATGCCTATTATAGAAGTAGCTATAATGGGTGTCTTGACTTATGATAAACTGAGAGATGGTATCTTCACTCACCCAAGTCTATCTGAAGCGCTAAATAATTTATTTGATATTTAGAAACACATATACAAAGCTGGTTCAAATGAACCAGCTTTGTATTTTGAAATAAGATAATTTATCAAGATATATTGTCATTTTACCCAATATATTTTACATTTTATTAAAATAGTTGATTTCTCTCTTAACTTTATGATAGATTAGATAGAAGTAAATTTATTTTAAGAGGAGGAATTATTAATGGGTAATATTAAGTTTCTTTATTTTGTTTTTTTCTATCTTGCCATATTAGTAGGTCTAGGAATCTATATGGGAAAGAAAAAGATAAAAGATAGTGATGATTTTTTAACAGCAGGTAGAAGTTTGCCCCTACCAGTACTTATAGGAACTCTTCTGGCTACTTGGGTTGGAGGTGGAACAGTAACTGGTACTGCAAACTTTATCTACTCAAGGGGTCCAATTGCAGGTGCACTACATCTAATAGGACCACCTGCCGGTATTATAGTTCTTTATTTTTTAGCATCTAAAATACGAACTGCAGAAAAATATACAATACCTCAGATTATCGAAGTTAGATATGGCTCCTTAGCCAGAACTATTTCTGCAATATGCATAATACTTGCTTATGTTGGAATTGTATCCAATCAGTTTAAGGGTTGTGGATATATAATTAGCCTTGCTACCGGCTTAGATGTAAATATAGCTACCCTTCTATCTGCAGTAGTAATTACTTTTTTAGCTATAAGTGGTGGAATGTATGCTATAGCATATTCAGATTTTATCAGTGCACTACTTATGGTTGGAGGGTTTTTAGTTGCCATTCCATTTGTACTATCTCAAGTAGGTGGAATAGGTAATATTGCATCTCAACTTCCTGAAGCTAAGACTACAGTTACCGGTGGACTTACATGGATACAGATGCTTGGATTTATTCTTCCAGGTTTTTTCCTAATAATGGGAGATCAAAATATGTATCAGAGGTTCGGATCAGCTAAAGATGCTAAAACTGCTAAAAGTTCAAATGTAGGTTTCTTTTTAGCTGAAGTTCTTGTATTAACATTAACACTTATACTTGTTACAGCTGGAGCTATTTTAATTCCTAATTTAGAAGCTCCTGATACTATAGTATTTGTAATGTCTATGGAGGTATTACCATTTATACTTGGTGGTATTGTTTTAGCAACATCAGTTTCTTTCATGATCACTACTGGAGATTCATTTTTACTTTCTGCAGCTACAAATATGACTCATGATATATGGATGAAGTTTTTCAAAAAAGATTCAACAGATAGAGAACAGTTGAAATTCACAAGGATAATAATTGTTGTTCTAAGTGTAATAGCTTATATATTTGGAATGTATTTCCCAAGCTTACTTAAGATGCAGATGTATGCATATACAATGTATGGCGCAGCTATAACTCCAGCACTTTTGGGTGCTTTATTATGGAAAAGAGCGACCAAATATGGCGGTCTATTTGCAATAATAACAGGAGGCGCTACTACTATTTTATGGGACGTAGTTTTACAATCACCTATGGGAATAAATAGTTCTATAGTTGCAGTTCCAGCAGCTACTCTTGTACTCATACTTGTAAGCTTGATGACTCCAAAACCTGACCAAAAGATAATAGATGAAGTTTTCGGGGCAAAATAAGTAAAAGTAAGGAGGTCATTTGATGAAAAAAAAATTACCAAAAGTTGCAGAAAGGTTTTTAAAATATGTAAAATATGATACTGAATCAGTTTATGAGTCAGACACATATCCAAGTACCTTAAAGCAGTTGATTCTAGCAGATGATTTAGTAAAAGAATTAAAAGACATAGGATTGTCAGATGTATATAGAGATGAATATGGCTATGTATTTGGAACATTACCTGCAAATATCCAAGGTAATATACCTAAAATAGGCTTCTTAGCCCACATGGATACAACTCCCGAAATGACAGGAAAAAATGTCAACCCTCAGATCATAGAAGATTATGATGGTGGAGATATAGTCTTAAACAAGGAAAAGAATA
>CAZRHX010000010.1:13583-18362 GCA_964599855.1 uncultured Tissierella sp.
CCTCTCCCCCAAAGATTCACCAGAGTTAAAAAACTATGTCCATCAGACTTTAATAACTACTGATGGAACAACTCTGCTCGGTGCAG
Organism: uncultured Tissierella sp.; assembly: GCA_964599855.1. GTDB lineage: Bacteria > Bacillota > Clostridia > Tissierellales > Tissierellaceae > Tissierella_A. Next base: position 13,670 of record CAZRHX010000010.1, read on the forward strand.
ATGATAAGGGTGGAATAGCAGAGATAATTACTGCTATGGAATTTCTTATAAATAATCCTCAAATAAAACACGGAACAGTTAAGGTTGCCTTTACTCCTGACGAAGAAGTTGGACGGGGAGTTTTACATTTTGATATCGAAAAATTTGCTGTTGATTTTGCTTATACAGTAGATGGTGGTCCTATTGGTGAGATTATCTATGAAACATTTAATGCAGCTCTTGCTAAAGTTACTGTAAACGGTAAAAATGTTCATGCAGGACTTGCAAAGAATGTAATGATAAATTCTATAGAAGTACTTATGGAGTTCAATTCAATGATTCCAGTAAGTCAAAAGCCTCAGTACACTGAAAAAAGGGAAGGATATTTCCATATACTTCTAGTAGATGGAGACACCGATAAAACCAATGCCTCATACTATCTAAGAGATCATGATAAGGAAAAGTTTCAAGAGAGAAAACTTTTTATGAAAAGGGCAGCTGATTTTATAAATAAAAAATATGGAGATAATACTATAGAAATAGAAATAGAAGATCAATACTATAATATGGGTGATCTATTGAAAGATTCTATGCATATAGTCCATAGTGCTGTAGAAGCTGCTAGAGAAGTAGGTCTTAAACCCTTTTATACTGCTATGAGAGGCGGAACAGATGGAGCTTGGCTAACTTATGATGGTTTACCTACGCCAAACATATTTATCGGTGGGCATAACTACCATGGAAGATATGAATATATACCTGTAAATTCAATGGAAAAAGCAACCGATGTCATAGTAAAGATAATAGAATTATATGCTGGTAAATAAGCTTATAAGAAAATATTTTTTATCTTTTTCAAATTTACTATTGACAATTATTGAAATAGTGATACAATTATGAATAATAAAATGTTAATAGTAAACCACTGAGATGGAGATAAAAATAGGAAAAGAACTTACAGAGAACTTGGGATGGTGAAAACCAAGTAGTAACTGCTTATTAAATGGACCGTTGAGGGCACATTGAAAGATTGTATTTAAGATCAAGTATATTGTGACGTTATGACTTACGTTAGTAGTCGGAAATATGTTAGTATTTCGCAGAGATTATGGCTTTGCCATAAATTGAGGTGGCACCACGGGTATATATACTCGTCCTTGACAGATTTAACTGTTGAGGGCGAGTTTTTTTATCCCCTAAAAAGAAAGGAAGAAAAAATCATGAACTATCATCCAACAATCCAAGAAGCAGAGATGATTTTAAAAACAGGTGATTTTAAAACAATCCCTATCAGTTCTTCTATAGATTCAGAAAAAAATGCAACTGATATTTATCGAGTATTAAAAAACGTTAGCCGCAATGTCTTTATTTTAGAATCAGCTAAATATGACAAAACTTGGGGCCGCTATACTTTTTTAGGATTCGATCCAAAACTAGAAATCACATGTAAAGATAGAACTGTTACAATAAATTCGGGTACTAGCCTCACTTTTAAAGACAAAAGTCCACACAAATATATACGTCAAATTATAGAAGAAAATAAAAGTCCTCAAATCTATTCCTTACCAACTTTTACAGGAGGACTTGTTGGTTACTTTTCATATGAGTTCATCAATTATAGTCAGCCAGAGACAATATGGGATACAAATGACGAAGAAGGATTCAACGATGTTGATCTAATGCTCTTTGATAAGGTCATAGCCATTGATAATCTTGAAAAAAAGATTATTCTTATTATAAATATAAAAACTGATGATTTAAAGTCAAATTATAATAGGGGAATTTTAGATCTACAAATGATAGAAAATCTTGTGCTAAATGGAGCTTCTGTAAATGAAAAAGATGGAAAACTCCTCCAGCCTTTGACACCATTATTTGATGAAGCTAAATATTGCAGGATGGTTGAAGATGCAAAACAAAATATAGCAGATGGTGATATCTCACAGGTGGTTTTATCAAACAGATTATCGGCAAAGTATTCAGGAAGTCTTTTCAATACTTACTGTGCTCTTAAAAGAGAAAACCCATCACCTTACATGTTTTATTTTTCAAGCAGTGATATTGAGATAGCTGGAGCCTCTCCAGAGACTCTAGTTAAACTAGAAAATAATAAGATTTCAACCTTCCCTCTAGCTGGGACACGAAGAAGAGGAAAAACACTCGAAGAAGATAAAGAACTAGAAATCGAACTTTTAAAGGATAAGAAAGAATGCTCAGAGCACAATATGCTTGTAGATCTTGGAATCTATGATCTTGGAAAGATAAGTGAGCCTGGAAGTATAAAAGTAGATAAATATATGTCAATCGAAAGATTTTCCCATGTAATGCATATAGGTTCAACTGTCAATGGAGTGATGAGAAAAGATAAAGACGCACTCCATGCTATAGATGCAGTTTTACCAGCTGGTACACTTTCAGGTGCTCCAAAGATCAAGGCGTGTGAGATAATCAACAGATTAGAAAACAACAGACGTGGAATCTATGGAGGTGCCATTGGCTATATAGACTTTAGTGGAAATATGGATACTTGTATTTCAATAAGACTGGCCTTTAAAAAAAATGGTAAAGTCTTTGTTCGTTCAGGTGCAGGGATAGTAAAAGATTCTATTCCTGCAAAAGAATATCAAGAGTGTATAGATAAGGCAAGAGTAATTGTAGAAGCATTGGAGGAGAAAAACTATGATTAGAGAAGCTATTATAAAACTTACAAATAAAGAAGATATGACATATGAAATGGCCGAGGCTGTCATGGATGAAATAATGAGTGGATATGTTCCCGACCTTCAAATAGGTGCTTATCTGGTTGCCCTTTCTATGAAAGGTGAAACTATAGATGAAATTACAGCCTCGGCAAAAGGCATGAGAAACCATGCGGTTAAACTATTACATGACCTTGATGTATTGGAAATTGTAGGAACTGGTGGCGACAAATCAAATTCTTTCAATATATCTACTACAACAGCTATAGTTGTTGCAGCCGCTGGTGTATTGGTTGCAAAACACGGAAATAGAGCTGCTTCAAGTAAAAGTGGTGCAGCCGATGTATTGGAAGCATTGGGCGTAAACATTTCAATTCCAGCCCAAAAAAGCAAGGAAATATTAGATGAAATCGGCCTATGTTTTTTATTCGCACAAAAATATCATTTAGCAATGAAATATGTCGCACCGGTAAGAAAAGAACTTGCAATCCGTACTATCTTCAATATATTAGGACCACTTTCAAATCCAGCTGGAGCGAGCATGCAGCTTATGGGTGTTTATGATGAATTACTTGTTGAACCACTCGGAGAAGTTCTTTTACGACTTGGAGTTAAAAAAGCTATGGTTGTATATGGAAAAGATGGGCTAGATGAAATTTCAATGAGTGCACCCACAAAAGTATGTGAGATAAGAAATGGATGGTTTAAAACATATACTATAAATCCCGAAGATTTAGGCTTTAAGTTATGTAAAAAGGAAGACCTATTAGGTGGCACTCCACAAGAAAATGCTAAAATTACATTAGATATTTTAAATGGTGTAAAGGGTCCAAAAAGAGATACCATAGTTTTAAATTCAGCAGCTGCACTCTATCTGGCAAGAGAAGATCTAACGCTAAAAGATGCTATTTATGAAATAGAAAAAATAATTGACAGCGGAAAAGCAATTACAAAATTAAATGATTTTATCCGTCTTTCAAATGAGGTGAATTAAATGATTTTAGAAGAAATATCAAACTATGCTAGAGAAAGGGTCAAGGAAGATAAAAAAATAAAAAGTTTAGAGGAGATTAAAAACAAAGCACTCCTTCTCTCTAAGGGAGATTTTCCATTTGAACAAGTGCTCAAGAAAAATAAGATTTCTATCATATGTGAAGTAAAAAAGGCCTCCCCCTCTAAAGGAATAATCTCTCAAGATTTTCCCTTTGTAGAAATTGCAAAAGAATATGAAAAAGTCGGCGCAGACTGTATTTCAGTTCTTACAGAGCCAAAATGGTTTCTTGGAAGTGATGAAATCTTCAAAGAGATAAGGTCAAATGTAAAGCTACCCATGCTGAGAAAGGACTTTACTGTTGATGAGTATCAGATATATCAATCAAAGGTATTGGGAGCTGATGCTGTTTTATTGATTTGTTCTCTACTAGAAACTAAAATCTTAAAAAGATATATTTCTATTTGTGATAGTTTAGGTTTATCTGCACTGGTAGAAGCTCATAATAGAGATGAAATAAATTCGGCTATAGATGCTGGTGCTAAAATTATAGGAGTCAACAATAGAAATCTAAAAGATTTTACTGTCGATTTATCAAATTCTAAAAACCTTAGAGCGAGTATTCCAAAAGATATATTATTTGTGGCAGAAAGTGGAATATTAAATGTAAGTGATGCTCTCTCCCTGATAAAATCAGGAGCAGATGCACTTTTAATAGGAGAAGCTATGATGCGCTCTAAGGATAAAAAAGCTTTTATCGAAGAAATTAAAAAAGGAGGTCATTCCCATGAAGATTAAGATTTGTGGTTTAACTAGAGAAGAAGACATCCAATATGTAAATATTGCAATGCCTGACTTTATTGGATTTATAATCAATTTCCCAAAAAGTCACCGAAGCATAACACCCCAAAGGGCAAAGTTACTTAAAGATAAATTAAATCCTAAAATCAAAGCAGTAGGAGTCTTTGTAAATCAACCATATAGATATATAGCTGAGATATGTAAAGAAAATATAATTGATATG
>CAZRHX010000011.1:0-17442 GCA_964599855.1 uncultured Tissierella sp.
ATATAGATGCTACTTTATTTGAAATTGATGAGATGAATACAAGTCTTGATTTGGATGAATCTAAGGAAAAGATAGCTGAACTCCAAGAACAGAGAAAAGAATTGATAGATGATCTTAAAGAAAAAAAAAGAGAGCTCATAGAGATTAGATCTTTAGATTACAAAGATATTGTATTTCAAGATGAGATCATAAGTCCTATAGATGCTGCAAAATTTATAAATAAATATAAGGATAATTATAATTATATCCCTGGAGTGAGCAAGGACGATAGGGCGACTATAAATCTTACAGATGATGAGTTAGACTTTTTATATAGGTCAAATGGTCTTATAGACCTTGTAGAGGAAGAGATACTGGCCAATAAGGCTCTTGCTTTGACAGATCTTCCCCTTTTGGATAGGGTGGATAGCTGCCTGGATGATTATTATAAATATAATTCTATAGTTAAAGACTTTATACCTAGCTTGAACTTCCATAAAGATTTGGGTATATTGACAGTTAGAAAATCTTTAGATAGAGCCCATATTATGAAGGATCAAGTTGAGAACTTGGATGACTTTCAAAAGAATATTTTGGTTCAAATGGTAAGGGATGATATGGTAGAGGAGTTTTGGAAGGAACTCTTTAGAGAATATGATTCTACAAAAGAGGACTATCCAGAATATAGCAGGGTTATATTCAATCATAATTATAATATATCTGATAGTTTGATTTCAAAAGATAGCTTGTGGGTTTTAGATAATATTGCCAATTCAGGCAAAGATAAACCGGTAGGTTTTATAAGTTCAATTATAAAACCGGATTGGAAGATTTTACAGGACTCTATCAATAAGGAAAACAATAAAATTGAAAAGTTAGAGGATTTTAAAAATATAAGGACCATAGTTTCCTATAGATTGAAGAAAAAAGATATAATGGAAAAGATAAATAAACTATTGGGTGAAGATGCTGAGAGTGTCAGTATTGAGGAAGATGATTTTGAAAATGGAGCAGACCTTCTTCTAAATAGAGTTAAAAAGCTAGTAAAATTATATAGCCAAGACTGGAAATCTTATAAAGATGATATAGAAAAGATGATAGACAATTTAGATGACTATTATGAAATGGTTTCTCTAGATATAGAAGATCCTATCAAGTCTATGAAAACTATACTGGAAAGTCTTTTTAAGAGCGAATTAAAACAAAAATATTATTCTCTATTGTTAGAAGAGACTGTATCTAGTTTAGATGGCTTAGAATCTCAATTGGCAGATTTTAGAGCCTATGGAGATATTTTCGAAAAACTCTATTTAGCTATAGTAGATAGGGATAAAGAAACGTATAGGTTTTATTATAAGAGAATTGAAGAAATATATGGGAAAAAAGAGATTTACCAGAGAAGAATGGAACTTCTCTTAAAGATAAGAGAGATATCGCCAGACTGGGAAAAGGCTATAGCTAGTAGAGAGGGAATACATGGTGAAGATAGTGTTCCAGAGAATATACATCTGGCTTGGAAATGGAGTCAATTAAACAATCAGTTAAAGAGGATAAACAGTTATGATTTAAATACTGTACAAAAAGAATTAGATGACATAAATGGAGATATAATGAAGAATTCTAAAGCCCTGGCCTATGAAAAAGCTTGGTATCATAAGGTTAAGAACACTACAAAAGAACAAACTCAAGCTATACAGGGTTGGAGACAGACTATTATGCAGATAGGTAAGGGAACAGGCAAATCTGCACCTATGCTCCTCAAGAAGGCTAGAGATTTGATGCCCCTTTGTCAAACGGCTATACCTGTTTGGATAATGCCCTTGAATAAGGTAGCTGAAAACTTTCAGCCTGAGAAAAATAAGTTTGATGTTGTCATCATAGATGAGGCAAGTCAGGCAGACATATTGGCCTTGTCGGCGCTTTATCTGGGGAAACAGATTATTGTAGTTGGTGATGACGCTCAGGTTAGTCCAAGTCCTCTGGGAATAAAAACAAATGAAATGAATGCACTTATAGACCAATACTTACAGGATATTCCTTTAAATCATCTTTTTAATGCTAGTACATCTGTCTATGATATGGCTAAAACTTCGGGCTTTAAATCCTTGATGTTGACTGAACATTTTAGGTGTTTGCCAGAGATTATAGAGTTTAGCAACAATCTGTCCTACAATGATAAGATAAAACCTTTGAGAGATGATTCTGGAGTTAATGTAAGGCCTGCCTTAGTTCCATATAGGGTGGAGGACGGATACAGGGATTCTAATAAAATAAATAGATCTGAAGCTGAGCATATAGCTTCCTTTATCTGTGCATGTATAGAGATGGAAGAGTACAGTGCTAAGACTATTGGTCTTATATCGCTTTTGGGAGAAGAACAAGCTTATGAGATAGACAGATTGCTGCAGATGCATTTAGATCCTAAAGAATATGAAAGCCGACAAATTCTTTGTGGTAGTTCGGCTCAGTTTCAAGGTGATGAAAGAGATATTATATTCTTAAGCCTTGTTGAAAGTCCAAGCGAAGATGGTGGACCGGTAAGACTTGTAAGTGAAAGTGGAAGAAATGATATGTATCGTAAAAGATATAATGTTGCTGCAAGCAGGGCTAAAGATCAAATGTGGGTTGTCTATTCATTGAACCCTGAAAAAGACCTTAAGCCTGAAGATTTAAGGCTAAAACTAATAAAGCATGCTATAAATCCAAAGACTATTGAACAAGAAAATAAATTGACTTCTGCTGAGTCTGACTTTGAAAGAAGGGTTATAAAGGCTCTGTTAAACAAAGGCTATAGGGTATATCCCCAGTGGAAAGTCGGAGCCTATAGGATGGATATGGTTGTTGAAGATAAGAACAATCGCATAGTTATAGAATGTGATGGTGAAAGATATCATAGTCCTGAGAATCTTGGAGATGATATGAGAAGACAGGCTATATTAGAAAGATTGGGATGGAGATTTATAAGGATCAGAGGAAGTGTTTTCTATAAAGATCCAGAAAAAACTATGAAATGGCTTTTTAGAGAGTTGGAAAACTATCATATAAGACCAAGATTTTTAAATATGGATGAAAAAGAAGAAGAAAAAAAAGAAGAGAACTCTCTTTTAGATAGAGTAAAAACAGAATCACAAATAATTAGAAAAGATATGAAGAGTATTTGAGAATAAGCAGTAATTACTAAATAGATGAACTGATCTCCATACTTAGATTAAAAGCTAAGAGATGGAGTTCGGTTTTTTCTTATGAGTTTACAAATATAAGTGTAAGTCTCCTTGTAATTAGGAGGAAGGGGAGGATGAGATTTGGATACAGGATTTAATAATATGACAGAAGATGAAAAGATAAAGACAAATATAAGTGAGTTTAAACAGGGTATGAGAGATGGTATACCTATTGGACTGGGATATTTTGCAGTATCTTTCACCTTGGGTATAGCTGCAAGAGATGCTGGGCTTACAGTTTTCCAAGGTTTCCTAGCGGCATTATTTACTAATGCATCAGCTGGAGGATATGCAGGTTTTACGCTTATTTCAGCTGGAGGTAGCTATATGGAGATGGCTTTGATTACAGTCATTGCAAATGCAAGATATTTTCTAATGAGTTCGGCTTTAAGTCAAAAATTAAAGCCAAACTTGCCAGTACATCATCGTTTTTTAATAGGAATCGATGTGACGGATGAACTATTTGGAATAGCTTTTACCCGTAGAGGATGGTTAAACCCATATTATTTTTATGGGGCAATGCTTTTGACCATGCCTTTTTGGGCAAGTGGAACTGCTATGGGAATAGTAGCGGGAAATATACTCTCAGTCAGTCTTGTAAGTGCCTTAAGTGTGGCCTTATATGGTATGTTTTTGGCGGTTATAATACCAGCAGCTAGGAGAAATCATATAGTTGGAGTTTTGATATTGATTTCTTTTGTAGTGAATTTTATTGTTTCAAAACTCACCTTATTTAAAAATATCACTGGGGGCACACAGATAATAATTTTGACAATATTGATTTCAGGTCTTGCTGCTATGTTTTTTCCAGTAAATGAAGAGGTGGCTTAAATGGAAGAGAATATATATATTTACATTTTTATAATGATAGCTGTAACTTATCTTATTCGTGTCTTGCCTTTGACCTTGATAAGAAAAAGGATAAAGAATAGCTTTATACGTTCTTTTCTCTACTATGTTCCCTATGTAACTTTAGCAATAATGACATTTCCAGCTATAGTCGAGGCAACAAGACAGCCAATTGCTGGAGCGCTTGCCCTTGTAGTTGGAGTTTTATTGGCCTGGTTTGGAGTGAGCCTATTTAAAATATCTATTTCATGTTGTCTAGTTGTATTTATTGTTGAAATGCTGATTTAAAGCTTAATAGCCTTCAATTTTATAGAAAGTATCCGATAGTAGTAAAGATAAGTAATTTAAAATATACTTAAGATAATAGATAATATTATTATAAGGGATAGAATACGAGGGTGAAGACATATGGAGAATTTAAAATTGTTATCAAAGATTGCCTTGTCATTTCAAAAGATGGATATATTTGATGAGGATATGAATAATATATTAAAAGAGATAGGTAATTTTATGGATGTCAGCAGGATTTATATATTTTTAAATGAAGACGAAGATCTTATAAATAATATTTTTGAATGGTGCAATGAGGGGATCGCGCCACAGATTCAAAAGCGCCAAAATATCAAATGTAAAGATGCTGAAAATTTTCAAGAGCTGATTTTTCAAAAGGGATATATTTCATCAAACAATATAAAAGAGATACCTGATGATATAATTGAGATGCTTAAAGAAAAAAAGATAAAAGCTATAGTTGCTCATTCCTTAATTATAGATAATAAGATATGGGGCTTTATAGGATTTGATGAATGTAGACATAGACGAATTTGGAAAGAAGATGAATTACAAATACTTAGTAGCTTATCAGCAATAATAGCTAGGGCATATGAAAGAAAGTCTTTTCAGAAAAGAATAATAAGATCTGAAAATAATTTTCGTGATTTTTTCGAGACTATAGATGATATATTTTTGGTCAGTGATATGAATGGGAATATATTGACTTGCAATAATTTTGCAATAGAGAAATTAGGATATACAGATTCGGATTTTAGAAACATGAATCTCATACAACTACATCCAAAAGAAACTAGAGAAGAAGCAAAATTATTTTTACAACAGATGCTCAATAAAGAGAGAAAGTTTTGCCCTATACCATTTATAGGAAAGACGGGAGACATATATTCAGTAGAAAGTAGGGTTTGGATTGGTAAATGGAATGGAAAAGATTGCATCTATGCTATTTCTAAAGAACTAAGTAAAGAAAATGAAAATTTCCAGATGTTTTCTAAAATGTTTGAAAATAATCCCTTGCCTATGTCTATAAATGATATAGATAAGAAAAAAATTATTCAAGTTAATAAAGCTTTTTTAGAAAAAACTGGCTATAGTAAAGATGATATAATTGGAAAAAACATTGATGAGTTTGATTTATTTCTAGATTCTAAAAAAGCAAAGGCTGCTAACAAGGAAAAAGCAAGGGGACTAGAAGTAAAAAACGAAGAAATCTTTATAAAAAGAAAAGATGGGAAAAAACTTAAGTGTCTGCTTTCTATAGAGGATATAACCATTCAAGAAAAAGAGGCTATTCTAATGGTTTTAGTTGATATAACAGAGAGGGATGAACTTTCAAAAAGTGTAGAAGATAAGTTGGAAAAACTTACAAGTGTAATCGATGGAACACGTCTTGGAACTTGGGAGTGGAATATATTAAATGGGAAAATGAAAATAAACAATCATTTCGCCCATATGCTGGGATATTCTTTAAGGGAGTTAGAGGACTATAATATTGAGTCTTCAAAAAACTTTATAAATCCTGAAGACCTAGAATTGTCAAAAGCCACTATGAAAAAACATTTAAATAGAGAAATAGACTATTATGATGTTGAGATGAGAATGAAACATAAAGAGGGAAGATGGATATGGGTTCATGATAGAGGGAAAGTTACTCAAAGAGATAGGGATGGACTAGCCATTAGAATGTTTGGTACACACACTGATATAACAGTTAAACATGAGCAGTCATTAGAACTTGAAAGATTTTTCTCTATAAATCTAGATCTCCTATGTATAATTGATATTAAAGGAAGATTTATAAAGACTAATAAGGCTTGGGAAGAGATGTTAGGTTATTCATCTGAAAGATTAAAAGGAAAAAAGATTGAGGAGTTTATTCATCCAGAGGATCTATTAAATACCAGAAACATAATAGAAAAACTTAAAAAAAGCGGGAAAATAGATAGTTTTATAAATAGATATCTTTGCATTGATGGGAGCTACCATTATATTGAATGGAAAGCAAACTTATATGAAGATATAATTTATGCTGCGGCTCGTGATGTAACAGATAGGATTAGCTATGAAAACAAGATACTTGAGATATCTAATAGAGATCCTCTCACAAATGTTTATAATCGTCGCTATATTTACGATAGAGCAAAGGACTTTATTGAAGAATACAAGAAAACTGGTGATGAGTTTTCCATATGTATACTTGATATAGATCACTTTAAGAAAATCAATGATAGCTATGGGCACCAAATTGGAGATGAAGTTTTAAAAGAATTTACAAAGATTATAGAAAAAAACTTGCGACCATATGATATATTTGGAAGATATGGTGGGGAAGAATTTATAATTATTCTTAAGAGCTCAAATATAGAGGAGAATACTTCTATAATGGAAAGAATTTTAGATATTGTTAAAAATACAACTTTTTCTTTTAATGACATAGAGGTAAGCTTTACCTTTAGTGGCGGTATTTCAAATTGTAATGAAGTAGAAAAAGAAGAAATTATGATAGATAATCTAGTTAGTTTAGCAGACGGTAGAATGTATTGTGCAAAGAGAACAGGTAGGAATAAAATAATTTCGAATAAAAAAGATTAAAATAAAAAATTAAGTATTTAATAGACATATACAGAAATGAATTTACCCTATTTAAAACATTTAAAGATTAAATGTTTTAAATAGGGTAAATATATAATATAAAAGCATTTCTAATTGAAAAACCCTTTGATAAATAAAAAGAAAAGGTGCTGTTATATGAAAAACTTGGAAGAAAAGATTAAAACAATAGAGAATATAGAGTGCGAATGTAAAAAGCTTAACAATGTAATTGAAGCTGCAGATCTTGGAACCTGGGAGTGGAATATGGAAAGTGGAGAAGTTGTTTTAAATGAAAAATGGGCTGAGATGCTAGGCTATTCTCTAGAAGAATTAAATTTTACAAAGTTAGAAACCTTTATTAAACTTATACATCCTGAAGATTTAAAAAATTCAAATGAAATAATAGAAAAACATGTAAAAGGTGAAATCGAATATTACGATTTTGAGATGAGAATGAAGCATAAAGATGGAAGATGGATATGGTTTCATGAGAGAGGTAAGGTTATAGAGAGGGATGAAAAGGGAAAAGCTCTGAAGATGTTTGGTACACATTCGGATATAAGTAAAAGAAAACAAATTGAGAAAGAGATAGAAGAGAATAAAAAAAGATTTATGTTCGCATTAGATGAAACAAAAGCTGGGCTCTGGGAGATGGATATGATTGAAAACAAGATGTTTTTATCATCTACCTGGAAGAAAATGTTGGGTTATGAAAATGATGAGATTGAAAATGCATATGAATCTTGGGAGAGGTTATGGCATCCTGACGACAAAGAGATGATAGAAAAAACATTAAGAGATTATTTTGAAGGGCGTTCTAAAAAATATGAACTCATTCACAGATTGAAACACAGGGATGGCAGCTGGAGATGGATTTTAAGTCGTGGAGGAGTTCTTAGAGATAATGATGAGATGACTCATCGTTGGATTGGTACAAATCTTGATATAACAGCAGTATATGAACATACACTGGCATTTGAGAGGATTTTTTCAGTAAATTTAGATTTGCTTTTTATAGTGGATATGGATGGAAACTTTATAAAGATAAATAAGGCCTCATGTGATATATTGGGATATTCAGAAGATGAACTTAAGGAATTTAAAGTTTTAGATCTGGTTCATAAAGATTATATGGAAAGTACTATAGAAACTTTTGAAAGGATGAAGAATGATGAGAAAATAAGTTTCTTTATAAATAGATTTTTGCATAAAAATGGAAGTTATAGATATCTTGAGTGGTCAGCTAATCTATATGAGAGTTTGATTTATGCAGCAGCACGTGATGTAACGGAAAGGATTCATTATGAAAAGAAAATACTAGAACTATCAAATAGAGATTCACTTACAGGTGTATATAATCGCAGGTATGTTTATGAAAGAGCTGCAGAGATGATAGAGGAATGTAAAAGAGATAAAAGAATTTTCTCTGTGGCTATACTGGATATAGATGATTTTAAGAAGGTAAATGATAAATATGGACATATGGTGGGAGATGAAGTCTTAAAGGCTTTTACAAAGATTATAAATCAAAATCTGCGTCCATCTGATATATTGGGTCGTTATGGAGGAGAAGAATTTATAATTATTTTAAACAATGCTGATGAAATGGAAAGTAGATTGATTTTAAATAAGATATTAAAGATTGTCAGAGAAAAGACATTTACCTTTGAAGGCAATGATATAAAATTTACCTTTAGTACTGGAATTTCAAATTGTAAAGAATTAGAAAAAAAAGAACTTATAATAGATAAATTGATTTTGATGGCAGATAAGAGAATGTATAGAGCTAAAAATGAGGGTAAAGATAAAATAGTTTCTAAAACATGTTAATAAAAAGTAAAGGTATTTCTGACAAAGATAAAGGAGAATATTTATGACTCATGAAAAAATAAAGAGATTTGAAAACAAAACCAGACTTGAAGAACTCTCTCCCAAAGAAACGCTTAGAAGATCAGGTTTTAAAGAAGGAATGACCTTATGTGATATTGGAGCTGGAACAGGTGCTTTCTCAATACCTGCTACAGAGATGAGTAGAGAAAACATATATGCTCTTGAAATATCAGATGATATGATAGATTTATTAGAAAAAAGGATAGCAGAGAAAAACATAAAAAATTTAAAGGTCAAAAAGGTAAAAAATGATAGTTTACCTTTAGAAGATAAAAGTTGTAATATGGTCATAATGGTGACTTCCTTACATCATATTGACGATAAAGACTTTATGGCAGATGAAATAAAAAGAGTTCTAAAAAAAGAAGGAAGACTTATGATAGTGGAATTTCATAAAAGAGAAACTCCAATGGGGCCCCCTGCCTATCATAGAATATCTCAAGAGGAAGTAGAGAGCTTTGGCAAGGATAATGGATTCAAGCAAGTAGATAAATTTATACTGGGTGAAAACTTCTATGTTTTTATTTTTGAAGTGGCAAACTAAACTAGAATATATTAAGCTGGGCAAAAGGCTTGACTATTTATTCTGATAATGCTATACTAAGGTAAATTGATAAAGGATAAATGAGGGTGATAAAATGAAAACAAATCAGAAGGCAATTCAAATATTAGACAATAAATTTCATAATCATCATAGATGTAAGAGTTTGTAGAGTGAACTAATAGATTCATAAATAGTTCATAGATACATGCTCTTCTTAAGTTGCTTTAAACTAGGGCTAGGTCTATGATGGAGTGCATTTTAACCATATAGGGAGCCCTATATGGTTTTTTAATTTTTATAAAAAAGGAGAGATGGAAGATGCAGTTTAGAAATATTACAGAAGAATTGGGAGTTACCAGATTTAGAAAAAGTATTGAAAGAGAAATAGAAAGATACTTTGAAGGCAAGGGGTTTTCTATTATTGAACCTAGAATATTTCAAGATTATGATAGTTTTATAAATTCTAATTTAATAGCAGACTCGTCAAAGACTGTAAAAGTTTTGGGTGGAGATTCTAAGATATACATTTTAAGACCAGATGTAACAACAAATATATTGAGCCAGATATTTTCTAAATGGGATGGGGAGCCACCTCTTAAAGTCTACTATAATTCCAAGGTCTATAGAAATAGTTCAAGAGGTAAAATTATACAGAACTATCAGATGGGAATAGAGTCTTTGGGCGATGAAGTTTCTAAGGCAGATGGAGAGATAGTTGAGATGGCTTTATCTATTATGAATACTTTAGGAGAAGCCTATATCCTAGAACTTGGATCAAGTAAATTTTTAGAGGAGTTTTTCAAAGAAATAAATTTAAAGATAGAAGATGAAAGAGAGATAAGAGATCTTATATCTAAGAAAAGTCGGGATGGCTTAAGAAAAAAGCTAGAGTCTCTGAAGCTTGAAAACACTATTTTAGATAAGATATTCGATATGCAGGGAAACATGGAAGAAGTCTTGGTGCTTGCTAAATCCTATGAGATGAACGAGGAGATGCGAGATGCTTTGGAATCTTTAGAAAAACTTAAGAAACTATTTACTGGAAAAGATATAATGAATAATATAAAACTTGATCTTTCAATGGTAGCAGATCTTGATTATTATGATGGTATTATCTTTAAGGGATATTGCTTTAGCGTTCCAACTAAAATACTAAGTGGAGGACGCTATGATAAATCAACGGCCAAATATGGAAAGAAAATTCCTGCCATAGGTTTTATGATCGATATGGATCTGGCAACTGAAATTAGAATTAAGGGGGCGAAGTAATGGATAGGCTTACTATTGCTATAGCTAAGGGAAGATTGGGAAAAGAAGGACTTAAGTTGTTTGAAGGGACAGAATATGAGATAATTATGGAAGAAGACTCTAGGAAATTAGTTTACAATAATGCAAATAAAAAAATAGATTTTATATTTGTTAAACCTTGCGATGTAGTGACCTATGTTGAAAAGGGCGTCGCTGACATAGGTATTGTAGGTAAAGACACTATTTTAGAAGATGATAAGGATGTATATGAAGTTTTAGATTTAGATTTTGGCAGGTGTAGATTTGTTATAGCGGGCTTTGAAGATCAAAATTTAGTCAAGAAAAACGAGATATTGACAATAGCCACAAATTATCCTTCCTATGTAGAGTCAGTCTTTAAAGATAGGGGTCAGCAGATAGAGATAATAAAGCTAGGAGGAGCGGTGGAACTTGCACCACTTATGGGCTTAAGTGAAGTTATAGTAGATATTGTAGAGACGGGAAGTACTTTAAAAGATAATGGTTTAGTAGTCCTAGAAGATCTTGACCCTATAAGTGCCCGTCTGATAGTAAATAAAGTCAGTTATAGATTTAAATACGATGAGATAAGAAAAATAGAAAAGATATTGGGAGGGATTTAAATGATTCGAATAATATCTGGAAGTAAAGAGAGGGAAAAAATAGAAAGGATTTTATCTAGGAGTCAAATGGATTCTGAAGAGGTGCTCCAAAGAGTTGACGAAATATTGGAGGATGTAAAATCAAATGGCGATAAAGCTTTGATAAAATTGACTCAGATGTATGATAAAAATAAACTAGAAGAACTCAAAGTCACAGATGAAGAAATAAATATGGCTAAGAAAAACATAGATAGAGATTTAAAGATTGCAATTATAAATGCCATTGAAAATATAATTAATTTCCATAAGAGACAGATCAGAGACGGTTTTACCATGCACGAAGGTACAGACATCATGTTAGGCCAGATGATTATGCCTATTGAGAAAGTTGGAATATATATTCCCGGTGGCACAGCTTCCTATCCTTCTACTGTCATGATGAATGCCATACCTGCAAATCTAGCAGGCGTAGAGGAAATTATTATGACTACTCCAGCAGATAAAGATGGGAAGATAAAGGACTCTGTCCTAGTAGCGGCTGATCTTTTGGGAGTTAGTCAGATATATAAAGTCGGTGGAGCTCAGGCAGTAGGCGCTCTTTGTTATGGAACTGAAACTATTCCAAAGGTAGATAAGATAGTAGGACCTGGAAATATATATGTAGCTATGGCAAAGCATAAGGTCTCAGGGCTCGTGGGCATAGATATGATAGCTGGGCCAAGTGAAGTAGTTGTTATAGCTGATAAAGATGCGAATCCTAGATTTATTGCAGCTGATTTAATAGCTCAAGCAGAACATGATAAAAGAGCTGCAAGTATTGTTATTACAGACAGCGATGAATTAGCCCAAAAGGTACAAGATGAGATAGGTCTTCAATTGCAAACTCTTGAAAGAAGTGACATAGCAAGGGCTTCTTTAGATGAATATGGAGCTATTATCCTCTGCCAAGATAAGGCTGAATGTTTCGACATGGCAAATAATTTGGCACCAGAGCATTTAGAAATATTGACCAATAGTCCATTTGAAGATTATAAAATGGTTAAAAATGCAGGAGCTATTTTTCTTGGAGAATATACACCAGAACCTGTTGGAGATTATTATGCAGGTCCTAATCATACTCTTCCTACATCTAGAACTGCTCGTTTTTCTTCAGCTCTCAGTGTAGATGACTTTTATAAAAAGACTTCAATTTTATATTATTCAAAAGATGCTCTTAAGAAATCAGCAAAAGACATTATTCTTTTAGCAGATAATGAAGGATTAACAGGTCATGCTAATTCTATTAAAGTTAGGATGGAGGAAATCTAATATGGAAAAATATGTAAGAGAAGAAATAAAAAACCTTCATGCCTATGAGGTTATAAATAAGGAATATAGGGTTAAACTCGATGCTAATGAGGGTATAGATTGGATGGATGGGCTCAACCGTTATCCAGTAGATAGATGTGATAAATTAAGAGAAAAGCTTGCTGAAAAACTAGAGAAAAGTCCAGATGAACTTGTGCTTGGAAATGGTTCTAGTGAACTTATAGAGTTGATGATGAAAGCTTATCTAGAAGCTGGAGAAACTGTAGTGAGTTTTTCACCGAGTTTTAGTATGTATAAGATCTTTACTATTATCCATAAGGGAAAATATGCAGACTATCCTTTAGATGGTATGGAAAAGCTAAATGCAGAAGGCTTTATAGATTTTGTAAAAGAAAAAAAAGCTAAATTAGTCATACTTGGAAATCCAAACAATCCCACAGGGACTTTGATTCCAAAAGGAGATATTCTAAAGATAGTTAAAGAGGTAGATGCTATGGTGATTCTGGACGAAGCCTATATTGAATTCTCTGACTATCCAGAGGGAGATGACACTAGAGACTTTAAAAACCTTGTAGTTTTAAGAACTTTTTCTAAGGCGAGAGGTCTAGCTGGTATAAGGCTTGGATATATGATAGCGGATAGGGAAACTATAGGATATATAAATCGTGTAAAATCTCCCTACAATGTAAATGTACTTACTCAGGAGATGGGACTAAAGGCTCTCCAGAATGACTCTAAAACTAGAGAAAACATTGAAATAATTAAAAATGAAAGAGCTAGGATGAGGGAGTTTTTACAAGCAAATGATTTAAAGCCTCTTCCTTCTGGAGCAAATTTCTTGTTTTTCAAAGCGCCAAGCTATATATTTGACGCCCTATGGGATAAGGCTGTACTTATCAGAAAATTTGGCGGTGAACTTGAGGGTTACTATAGGATTACCATAGGCAGCCCTGAAGAAAATGATATTGTTATGAAAGTAATAGAGGAGGAAAAAAATGCGAGAAGCTAAGGTAAGTAGAAACACTTTGGAGACAAAGATAGAATTGGATTTAAAACTAGATGGTAGTGGAAAGATCAATATAGATTCTGGTATTGGATTCTTTGATCATATGTTGAGGGCTATGGCATTTTATGCGGGTTTCGACTTGGACGTGGCCTGTGATGGGGATCTCTATGTTGACACCCATCACACAGTTGAAGATATAGGTCTGGCTCTAGGACAAGCTTTTAAAGAAGCCTTAGGAGATAAAAAAGGTATAAGGCGTTTTGCTTCTCCAGTTACTCCTATGGATGAAAGTCTTGTACTTGTGGCAATAGATCTTTCTAATCGACCATTTTTAGTTGAAAACTTAACATTCAAAGCTGAAAGATTGGGAGATATGGAAACTCAATGTTTTAAAGAGTTTTTTCACGCCTTTGCCATGGCCGCATCTATAACTTTTCATATAGATATCATACGTGGAGAAAATGATCATCACAAGATAGAAGCAGCCTTTAAGGGATTAGGAAGAGCTATTAAGGAAGCGGTTTGTATTGTTGGCAGTGAAGTAGTCAGTACTAAGGGGGTATTGTAAATGATAATTTATCCAGCTATAGATTTAAAAGACAAATCATGCGTAAGGCTCACTCAGGGGGCTTATGACAAGATGACAGTATATGAAAAAGATCCAGTAAAGGTTGCTAAAAGATGGGAAGATATGGGTGCTGAGATTCTCCACATGGTAGATTTAGATGGAGCTAAAAATGGAGATAGGATCAATCAGTCAGTAGTAAAAGAGATTATTGAAAATATAAATATTCCAATACAATTAGGTGGAGGTATAAGGGATACTGAAGGAGTAGAGACACTTTTAGACCTAGGCGTTTCTCAGGTTATTATAGGAACAGTAGCTGTTAAAAACCCTGCTTGGGTCAAAGAGATGATTGAAAAGCATGGAGATAGGATCATAGTATCTATAGATGCACTCAATGGACTTCTTGCTACAAATGGCTGGCAGTCAGTTTCTGATGTAAAGGCCATAGATTTTATAAAGAAATTAAAGTCCTATGGACTAAGACGCATAGTCTATACAGATATAGAAAAAGATGGGATGTTGATTGGGCCTAACTTTGACATCTATGAAGAACTGGCTAAGGAAGTAGATATAGAGGTTATTGCCTCTGGTGGAGTAACTACATTAGAAGATATTAAGAGATTGAAGTCCATGAATATGTATGGAGCTATAGTTGGGAAAGCTCTTTATGATGGAAAACTAGATTTAGAGGAGGTTCTAAAATGCTAGTAAGAATTATTCCGTGTTTAGATGTAAGAGATGGTAGGGTTGTTAAGGGTAAAAAGTTTTCTGATATTAAAGATGTAGATGATCCTGAAACTTTGGCAGAGTTCTACTCTAAGGCCGGAGCAGATGAACTTGTCTTTTACGATATTACTGCTACAAATGAAAGGCGAAAAGTTTCCCTGGAATTTATAGAAAAAGTTGTCTCTAAAGTAGATATACCTCTTTGTGTTGGTGGGGGAATTAAAAGCCTTGAGGATGTTGATGAGATAATAGAAAAAGGAGCAGATAAGGTCTCTATAAACTCTGCCGCAGTTAAAAGGCCAGGTTTGATCAAAGAAGCTGCAGAAAAATATGGATCAAAGGTTGTAGTTCTGGGAATGGATGTTAAAAAAATAGGAAAAGAAGAGTGGAGAGTTTTTGTAAATGGCGGAAGAGTAGATACCGGTCTAAATGCTCTAGAGTGGGGCAAGGCAGCTGTAAAACTTGGAGCGGGAGAACTTGTGCTCAATAGTA
Source organism: uncultured Tissierella sp. (assembly GCA_964599855.1). GTDB lineage: Bacteria > Bacillota > Clostridia > Tissierellales > Tissierellaceae > Tissierella_A. The sequence goes on from CAZRHX010000011.1 coordinate 15,335, forward strand.
TAGATTCAGACGGAATGAAGGAAGGATATGATATAGAGCTTTTAAAGGCTATGACATCTAGCGTAGATGTTCCAGTTATTGCATCAGGAGGAGCTGGAAAGATGGAAGATTTTGCTAAGGCTGCTATAGAGGGAAATGCATCTGGAGTTTTGGCAGCTAGTGTTTTTCACTATAAGGAGATAGAAATTAAAGATTTGAAAAAATATATGAAGTCAAAAGGAATAGAGGTGAGCTTGTAATGGATATTAAATATGATAGAGATGGGCTAGTTCCTGCCATAGCTCAGGATATAGCTACAGGAGAAGTTTTGATGTTGGCCTATATGAATGAAGAATCCGTTAAACTTACACTTGAAACAGGCCTAGTTCATTATTATTCTCGTTCAAGAAAAGAGCTATGGAAAAAAGGAGAGACTTCTGGTAATATTCAAGAACTAAAAGGTTTTTCTTATGATTGTGATGGTGATACTATACTTTTAAAGGTAAATCAAAGAGGGGTTGCATGTCATACAGGAAAATATTCTTGTTTTTTCAATCAAGTAGAAGCTATTAAAGATTATAAAAACACTCTTGGCGATCTCTATAAGGTTATCTTAGAGAGAAAGAATAATCCAAAGGAAGGTTCCTATACAAATTATCTCTTTGAAGAAGGTATAGATAAAATACTTAAGAAAGTAGGAGAGGAGTCAGCAGAAGTTATTATAGGGGCAAAGAACAATCGTGAGGAATTGATCTATGAATCAAGCGATTTAATCTATCACTTAATAGTCCTGCTTGTAAATGAAGGGGTTAGTTTAGGTGATATCTATAAAGAATTGAATAAGAGAATGGAGTAGGAGGGAATTAATTTGAAATATGCGGACCATCATGTACACACAAACTATTCTCCAGATAGTGATGCAAGTATAGAAGGCTATCTAATCAAGGCAAAAGAATTAGGACTTGACTATGTTATGTTTACAGATCATATAGATATGGGAACTAAAGACCTTGAATTTCAAGAGCATATAGACTATGATGAGTATTTTAAAACTATGAAAGCTTTAGAAGAAAAATATGGAATTCCCATAAGAGTAGGTGTAGAGATAGGCTATGAAAAAAATTATAAAGAAGAAATAGATGAGTTTTTATCAAGACATCCTTTTGAATTTGTAATCTCTTCCTTGCATTATGGGGATGGTAAGGACTTTTATCTAGGAGATTTTTTTCATGGTAAAACCCAATACGAATCCTACTTAAGATATTTTGAGATCTTGCTAGAGATGGTAGAAAATTTTAGTAACTTTGAAGTTGTAGGACATCTAGACTATATAATCCGCTATGGTCCCTTTGATCATAGGGGCTATGATTATGGAGACTATAAAGAAATTATAGATAATATTTTAAAAGCTATCATAAAAAAAGATAAGGGAATTGAGTTAAACACTTCAGGTCTTAGGGGAGGATTGGAGGCAACTTTTCCAAAGACCGAAGTCTTAAAAAGATATAGGCAGCTAGGCGGCAAGATCATAAGCTTGGGTTCCGATGCTCATTTTAATGAGCATTACTATGGAGATATTGCAGATGGGATAGATTTCCTAAGGTCACTTGGCTTTACTGAAATTTCTTCTTTTAAAGATAGAGAGCTTGAGACTATAAAGATTTAATCTTGTTCAATTATCTGATTTGTTATATGATGATATAATAAGAGAAAAAGGAGTGATAATATGCCCATTAATATTCCAAATGATCTGCCGGCAGCAGATATTTTAGCTGGAGAAAATATCTTTGTAATGCTAGAAGATAGAGCAAGCCAACAAGATATTAGACCTTTAAAGATAGCCATAATGAATTTAATGCCTACAAAGATAGTAACAGAAACTCAAATTTTAAGACTCATAGGAAATACACCTCTACAAATAAATGTAACATTTATTCATCCAGAAAGCCATAAGGCAAAGAATACACCAGAAGAACATTTAAATAGGTTCTATAAAAGTGTAGCAGATATAAAGGATGAAACTTTTGATGGACTTATAATAACAGGAGCTCCAGTAGAGCATTTAGAATTTGAAGAGGTGGACTATTGGGATGAACTAACAGAACTTATGGAATGGAGTAAGACCAATG
>CAZRHX010000011.1:17452-18272 GCA_964599855.1 uncultured Tissierella sp.
CAATGTTTACTCAACACTTCATATCTGTTGGGGAGCTCAGGCAGCACTTTATTATCATTATGGGATTGGAAAAGAAGCTCTAGGGAATAAACTCTTTGGAGTTTTCAATCACTATAAGAAAGTTAATAATGCTAAACTCTTAAGAGGTTTTGATGATGTTTTTTATGCACCTCATTCAAGACATACTGGTATAAATAGCAGAGACATTGAAAGAAATGAAAACTTAGAAATTCTTTCAGAGTCAGATAAGGCTGGCCTATATATAGCCGTTTCAAAAGATGATAGGCAAGTTTTTGTAACAGGTCATTCTGAATATGATGTCTTTACCTTGAAGAAAGAATATGATAGGGACATAGATGCCGGTTTAGAGATTGCAGTACCTGAAAACTACTTCCCAGATGATGATCCTAGTAAAAGACCACTTTTAACTTGGAGAGGCCATGCTAATCTATTGTTTTGTAATTGGTTAAACTATTATGTTTACCAAGAGACACCTTACGATATGAGTAAATTGGGAAATGAATAGAAGTTAAGAGATAAAACTTTACTCAAAAGAGTGAGGTTTTATTTTTTATCTTTTTAGATTATGGTTAAATATAGATTGAAATTTTGGGTATACATATAATATGTTATAAAAGAAAAGAGGAGAAATATTATGAAAGATAAATATATTATCTTGGCTGTTGTTTTTGTCTTGCTAGCCTTTTTTGTTCTTAGAAACATAAATTTTGGCAATAAAGCACCTATAAAAGAAAATGCAAGTCTGACAAAAGATTACAGGGAGGAAGAAGTAAAGACCATATATCTAGCTGGTGGATGT
>CAZRHX010000012.1:0-17826 GCA_964599855.1 uncultured Tissierella sp.
CTTCTTCCTTTATCTCCAAAGGGAAATTTCCCTTTATCCTCAAACTCGTCGCTGATGTTTTTTCTATCTTAGCTCCCAGAGCCTTCATGGCATCACAAGTAGCATCTATATCATCTGAAAAAATTAAATTACCTATATGGCTCTCTCCCTCGCTTAAAGCCGCACATATTATGGCCCTGTGGGAAAGACTCTTTGATGGTGGAATATTTATTTCTCCCTCTAGTTTATTTGGATTTATCTTTACACAATTCATCTCTATCATCTCCTAAAGTTTTTTTCTTCTAATGCTTGATTGTTCAAATTGTTCTTCTAATACTTTTTTATCTTCTTCTACTATAGCTTTTTTAATTAAATCTAATTTATCCTGAAAATGTTCTATCTTTTGAACTAAGTTTTCCTTGTTACCTATAAAGAGTTCTGACCATAATTCAGCATTTATTTGAGCTATTCTAGTCAAATCTCTATAGCTATCTCCTACCACTGTACCTGTTTCTATATTTAAATCATCACTATTTACAAGTGCTACTGCTATAGCGTGGGGAAGCTGGCTTGTAAAAGATATAACTTCATCATGTTTTTTAGGCTGTAGATTTATTATATTTTTAAAGCCTATACTTCTAGCCATAGATTCTATAAGTTCTATGCTGGATTTCAAGTTTCTAGGCGTAGGAGTAATTATATAATTTGCACCTTGAAAAACTTCAGCTGATGAATACTCTAATCCCTTCTTCTCACGTCCCGCCATAGGATGGCCAAATACAAAATCTATATCTTCCCTTATAATTGTATTTACTTCTTCTGCCAATCCGTTTTTAATTCCTGTTACATCTGTAATTATAGTTCCTCTTTTAAAATTAGCCATATTTTCCTCTACAAAGATTTTAACTAATTCTGGATAAAGACAAATTATAACCAAATCCGACTTCTCCAAAGGTTCTTTAGCATCTATGTATCCCCTATCTATAAGGCCTATTTCTTCACCTTTTTTTAGAGCTTTTTTATCAATATCTATTGCCCATACATTTTTAGGATCTAGTTTTTTTAAAGCCTTGGCAAAAGAGCCTCCTACAAGTCCAAGTCCTACTATAGTTATATTAAGACCTTTCATAGTAAAGTCATTTTCCACTTATAATTACCCCCTCATTTAATATAGATTTAGAAATAGACTCTTAAAAGAGTCTATTTCTTTGATAAAAAATAGTTTTCAACTTATATTCCCAAATCTTTATTTATCACTTTAAATGGATAAATAAATGTTTATTATTCTCCATAATATCACAGTTTCCATCTATTTTAAAATATTAATCTCTTATAATCCCAATTCTTTTATAATTATATCCACTATGTCTGAAATAGTTTTTCCATCAGTATCTATTATCTTATCAGCACATCTTCTATAGGAATCTTTTCTCATCTCTATTATCTTTTCAATGCTGGCTAGATCTAGTTTGCCCTTTAAAACTGGCCTACTGCTATCTCGGTTTACTCTTTCAAATATAGCTTTAGATGAAGCTTCTAAGAGTATCACCTTATGGTTTTCTCTAATATTACTTATATTTTCTTCTCTTAAGCATACTCCCCCGCCAAAAGAAATAATAGCTTCTTCTTTATCTTTTAATTCTTTAATTACATGACTTTCTATATTTCTAAAATCATCTTCTCCATATTTTTCAAATATTGCAGATACAGTCATTCCCATTTTTTTTTCAATAACCTTGTCCGTATCTATATGCTCTCTATTTAAGCGTTTTGATAGAATTTTAGATATTGTGGTTTTTCCCGTACCCATAAAACCAATCAATGCAATACTAGCTTTTACCACACTATCTCCTCCTTCTTTAAAAAAACTTCTTCAACCTTTTCTCTTCCTTTTGGGAGAATAAATGATATCTTATCATCTTTGTTTTTCTTATCTTTCATCATAGCTTCTCTTAAAGACTCTATAGAAAACTCTGAAATATCTAGACAAACACCTAGGTTTTTGATTAAATTCTCTATCTTTTTAAAGTATTCTTCATCTATGTATCCAAAACTTTTTGCCATAAGAGCTTCATAGTAGATACCTATTGAAACAGCTTCTCCATGAGTATATCTCTTGTAATCTGTCAGAGTTTCAATTGCGTGGGCAATTGTATGCCCAAAGTTTAGTATCTTTCTAATTCCTAATTCTTTTTCATCCTCAGATACAACTTCTGCTTTGATTTGACAACATTTTTTAATTATCTTTTTCATAATCTCTTCTTCTAAGTTCATTATATCTTCTAGATTTTCTTCTATGAAATTTAAAAAATTATAGTCCCATATCACTCCATACTTCACTATCTCACCCATACCACTTATTAATTCTCTTTTAGGAAGTGTGCTAAGCGTATCTGTATCTATAATGACAACTTGAGGCTGGTAAAAACTTCCAATCATGTTTTTTCCCTGTGACATATTTACTCCTGTCTTTCCTCCAACACTACTGTCTACTTGGGCTAATAATGTAGTAGGAATCTGTATAAAAGAAATTCCTCTCATATAGATAGAGGCGCAGAATCCTGCAATGTCTCCCACTACTCCTCCACCTAAAGCTATTATCTTAGATCTTCTGGTCAGACCTTCTTCTATCATCTCATTTAAAATATTTTCTACAGTTGAAAAAGTTTTACTTTCTTCACCAGGATCTATTATAAATTTATGGATTTCTTTTCCCTCCAGAGCTTTTGTAACTTTCCCTCCATAGAGCTGATCTACATTTTTATCTGTTATGATCATCCATTTATCAGCATCTCCTATATAGTCTGAAATAGAGTTTAAAAGTGACTCTTCAATATGTATTCCATAACTCATCTCGCCTAAATCTATAAATACTTTTTCCATACTCTATTCTCTCCTTTTCAGATCTTTTTTTCTTTAAATTATACAATACTTTAGCGAATATTGGGCCAACTGTCAAGGGTTTTTATTGCACATTTACTTTAAAGCCCTAAATGAATCATACTTTTTAAAATAGTTTGAAAATTGTGCTTGACAATTATATATATCTGGTCTATAATTTGATTTAATAAAGTTTAAAGATTAAATAAAGCTTTATTCTCATTTATTTTTTATGTAATCTTTAAACTATTAAAAAGAGAAAGGTGATTGCTATGATTAATTCTAAAAAGATTTGTCTATTTAACAACTATTATTTTAACTTTTACTTTAGCTTTTATTTTTATAGCTACGGTTATTTATCATGCAAATATAATAGTCTTAAACAGATCTTCCTAAGAAATTTTAATAGTAAATCATACTTAACAGTATAGTTTATTGATGAACCCATCTTAACGTCAGTTAGTGGTCTCTTAGTTAGAGACCACTTTTTTTATTGTATTTAAATTTTATTTTAAAATAAAAGGAGGAATTATAATGGTTATAGTTATGAAACAGAATGCACCACAAGAGGTAATTGATAAAATTGAAAAGAAAATGACTAGTTTAGGTTGTGAAGTTCATAAGGTACAAGGGTCAGACCACTGTATTTTAGGATTAGTTGGAGACACTAGAAATATCAATCCAGGGCAAATAAGGGCAAATGAATATGTAGAGAAACTTCTCATAGTCCAACATCCTTTCAAATTAGCCGGCAGAGCCTTCCATCCAGAAGATACAGTCATAGATGTAGATGGAGTCAAGATAGGCGGAGGACATAGATCTGTAATAGCTGGACCCTGTTCAGTAGAGAGTGAAGAACAACTTATGACTATAGCCAAGGCTGTTAAAGCATCTGGAGCTACAATGCTCAGAGGCGGCGCTTACAAGCCTAGAACTTCACCATATAGTTTCCAAGGTATGGAAGAAGAAGGTTTAAAATTACTTAAAAAAGCAAAAGAAGTTACTGGTCTACCAATAGTTACTGAAGTTATGGATGAAATAAACTTTGATATAGTAGAAAAATATGCAGATGTCCTTCAAATTGGAGCTAGAAATATGCAGAACTTCGCTCTATTAAAGAGAGCTGGAAAAAGTCACAAACCTATTTTGTTAAAGAGGGGAATGTCTGCAACCTTTGAAGAGCTTTTGATGTCTGCAGAATATATTATGTCCCAGGGCAATCAAAATGTTATTCTATGTGAAAGAGGTATCCGTACCTTTGAAACCTACACTAGAAATACCTTGGATTTAAGTGCTGTTCCTGCTCTTAAAGAACTAAGCCACTTACCTGTTTTAATCGATCCAAGCCACGCAGCAGGAAGATGGGCTATGGTAGAACCTCTTTCTAAAGCAGCTATTGCATGCGGAGCAGATGCTCTTATGATAGAAGTTCATGACCAACCAGAAATAGCTGTTTCAGATGGAGCTCAGTCTCTAAAGCCTGAAAAATTCGAACATCTTATGCGTGAGATCGAAAAAATAGCTAGTGTATTATAAAAGTTTTTCCTAAAGAGATTTTAATATAAATATTAATCTCTTTAGGAAGAGGTTACTGTTTATATTAAAATTAAAATTGTTTTAAAATAAGAGGAGGAATTATAATGGTTATAGTTATGAAACAGAATGCATCAGAAGAAGTGATCAATAAAATAGAAAAGAAAATGACTAGTTTAGGTTGTGAAGTTCATAGGTCTCAAGGAGCTAACCACTATATCTTAGGTTTGGTTGGAGACACTAGAAATATCAATCCAGATCAAATAAGAGCAAATGAACATGTAGAGAAACTTCTCATAGTCCAACATCCCTTCAAATTAGCCGGCAGATCCTTCCATCCAGAAGATACAGTCATAGATGTAGATGGAGTCAAGATAGGCGGAGGACATAGATCTGTAATAGCTGGACCCTGTTCAGTAGAGAGTGAAGAACAACTTATGACTATAGCCAAGGCTGTTAAAGCATCTGGAGCTACAATGCTCAGAGGCGGCGCTTACAAGCCTAGAACTTCACCATATAGTTTCCAAGGTATGGAAGAAGAAGGTTTAAAATTACTTAAAAAAGCAAAAGAAGTTACTGGTCTACCAATAGTTACTGAAGTTATGGATGAAATAAACTTTGATATAGTAGAAAAATATGCAGATGTCCTTCAAATTGGAGCTAGAAATATGCAGAACTTCGCTCTATTAAAGAGAGCTGGAAAAAGTCACAAACCTATTTTGTTAAAGAGGGGAATGTCTGCAACCTTTGAAGAGCTTTTGATGTCTGCAGAATATATTATGTCCCAGGGCAATCAAAATGTTATTCTATGTGAAAGAGGTATCCGTACCTTTGAAACCTACACTAGAAATACCTTGGATTTAAGTGCTGTTCCTGCTCTTAAAGAACTAAGCCACTTACCTGTTTTAATCGATCCAAGCCACGCAGCAGGAAGATGGGCTATGGTAGAACCTCTTTCTAAAGCAGCTATTGCATGCGGAGCAGATGCTCTTATGATAGAAGTTCATGACCAACCAGAAATAGCTGTTTCAGATGGAGCTCAGTCTCTAAAGCCTGAAAAATTCGAACATCTTATGCGTGCCATTGAAAAAGTAGCTACATCAGTATAGGAATTCCCTATAAAATTATTTTTAATCTAAGCCCCCCCTTTATCCAAGGGTTTATAACTATAATAGTATAAAAGTATAATATTATGATTGTAAACTCTTGGCTAATAAAATGGACACTGAGTTTATCTCAGTGTCCATTTATATTATAATTATATATCATTTCTAGTTAAATCTTCAAAACTCTCTCTTCTAACTGCTAGATAATCTTTTCTATCTTTTATCATTACAACGGGTGGTCTTGGAAGCCTATTGTAGTTAGATGCCATAGAATAATTATATGCTCCAGTTGTAAGTACTGCAACAATATCTCCCCGCTCTGCCTTTGGAATCATAATATTTTCTTGAATTATATCTCCACTTTCACAACATCTACCTACTAGAGAACATTTAAAATCAGATCTTTCTTTTGCTTTATTTGCCAACATTACACTATAGGCTGAACCATATAAGGCGTATCTTGGATTATCAGTCATCCCACCATCTACTGATAGGTAACTTTTATATCCAGTTATTGTCTTTACTGTTCCAACTGTATATAGGGTCATTCCACTATCGCCAACTAAACTTCTGCCTGGTTCCATTACTATCTTAGGCATCTTTATAGATAGTTCTTCTACTTTTTTATGAATAAAGTCTGCCACCTTTTTAATATTTGCATCTATGTCTATTATAGGATCCGCTTCTGTATATCTAACCCCATATCCACCACCAATATTCAACTCTTTAGTCTCATATCCAAATTTAGAATACATATCTGCCATAAATTCCAACATAATATCTGAACCCTTCAGATAATTCTCCGAGTTAAAGACTTGTGATCCAATGTGAGAATGAAAACCATATAGATCAATGTTTTTCAAAGATAAAGTACGCTCTACTATTTCCTCTGCTTGCCCAGTTTCAATAGCTGTACCAAACTTTGAATCAACCTTACCTGTGTTTACAGCTTCATAGGTATGAGTATCTATACCAGGAGTAAGTCTTAACAATATTTTCTGCCTTATATCTCTTCTTGAAGCCTCAGCTTCAATCGCATCTAGCTCTTCTATATTATCGACTACAAAATATCCTACATTGTTTTCCATAGCATATTCTATATCAAAATCAGTCTTATTATTTCCATGAAAATAAGCTTTTTCAAGAGCTATATCTGCCTTTAATGCAGTATATATTTCTCCAGAAGAAACTACATCTATACCCATGTCTTCACTGTCTATAATCTCATAGAGTCTTTTAAATGAAGCAGCCTTACTTGCATATAGAACTTGAGAGTTTTCACCAAAATACTTTTTTAATGCTTTTTTATAGATATTACAATTTTCTCTTATTTTATTTTCATCCATTAAATAAAGTGGTGTACCATATTTTTTAGCCAACTCTACAGTGTCAAGACCTGCAAATACTAGGTTTCCCTCTTTATTTATCTCTATATTATTACATATCATGGTTTTATCTCCTATTCTACAAATTCTGAATAAATTGCTCTAAGAGCTGGAATATAATCTGCTTCATCTACACCTATGATTATGTTGATTTCGCTTGAACCTTGATCAATCATCTTTATATTGACATCTGAATCACTTACAGCAGAGAACACCCTCATTGCAGTACCCTTTGCCTCTAACATTCCACGGCCTACAACAGCTACCATAGCTAGTCCATCTTCTATTTCAATATTGTCAGCTTTAACCGCCTTGTATAGTTCACTTCTAAGTTTTTCTCTAATCGCTTTAATAGTATCTGTTTTTATGACAATTGACATAGTATCAATTCCTGTTGGAAGATGTTCAAATCCAAGATGGTTGTTTTCTAACACTTCAAGAATCTTTCGTCCAAAACCAACTTCTGCGTTCATCATATCTTTTTCTATATTTATAGTAGAAAAACCCTTCTGTCCAGCTATTCCTGTGACGATTTTATCACTATCACCTGCGTCGACCGTTGGTACTATCATTGTTCCATTGTCTTCTGGTGCATTTGTATTTCTGATATTAATTGAGATTCCAGATTGCTTAACAGGAAATACCACATCTTCATGCATTATAGAAGCTCCCATATAAGAAAGCTCTCTCAGTTCTTTATATGTTATGAAATCTATTACCTTTGGATTGTCTACGCATCTTGGATCTGCCATAAGCATTCCAGAGACATCAGTCCAATTTTCATATAGGTCTGCGTCGATAGCGCGAGCTACTATAGAACCTGTTATATCTGATCCTCCCCTAGAAAAAGTCTTTATAGTTCCATTTGGCATAGAACCATAAAATCCAGGAATTACAGCATATTTATTTTCTTTTAATACTTCTGATAAGACTCTATTTGTTTTTTCTGCGTCAAGTGTTCCATCTTCTAAAAAAAGAATATACTTTTCTGTATCAATAAACTTATATCCTAGATATCTTGCCAAAATCATAGCATTTAAATATTCACCACGACTACAGATATAGTCTCTTCCTGCGTGATGTAAGATAGATGTTTTTATCTTATCAAATTCGTCCTCTAAGGAAAAATCTAATCCTAAGCCATTTATAATTCCATTATATCTCTTTTTAATTCTTTCAAATACCTCATCTATATCTTTATCTTCTTCTGAAAGTATAAAGCATTCGTATAAAAGATCCGTCACTTTTATATCGCTGTCATTTCTTTTTCCGGGTGCAGATGCAATTACATATCTCCTAGAATCTTGCGCTTTTATTATATTTGCAACCTTTTTAAATTGACTACTATCTGCAAGTGAACTTCCACCAAATTTCAACACTTTAATTTCCATTTATAAAACCTCTCTTTAAAGCATATTTGCTCTTAATTCTTCTGCAGTCATCATACTTAAATCTACAGGTGCCACATCAAAAACTGTTTTACATCCAGTAATACCACGACTTCTCATTCTAAATGCAGCTCTTGCATAGGCTACTAAGATACCTGCATTAAACTCTGGATTTGAATCGAGCTTTAAACTATACTCAATAATTTGATTGTTTTCATACTTCCAGCCTGTCTTGCCACTTCTAATTACAAAACCACCATGAGGAATAGCACTATGCTTTTTAACTAATTCTTCTTGTGTTATAAAATTAACTGTTGTATCGTAGTCTGCAAAATAATTTGGCATAGTCTTAATAGTTTTTTCAATTTCTTCAAAATCTGCATCTTTTTCAGCTACGACAAAACATTCTCTTTTATGCGACTTTCCTGGTGTAAGTTCAGGATTGTTACCCTCTCTTACAGCCTTGAGGGCTTCATCTATAGGTATTGTATACTGCCTTGCATCTTTTACCCCCTCAACTCTTCTTATTGCATCAGAGTGTCCTTGACTAACTCCTTTTCCCCAGAATGTATAGTCTTTTCCATCTGCTAATATCGCATTACCATAGACCCTGTTTAAAGAAAACATTCCGGGATCCCAACCAACTGAGATTATTGCAATATTATCTCCTTCTTTTGCTGCTTTATCTACATTTTTAAAATGCTCAGGAATATTTGCATGTTTATCAAAACTGTCTATGATATTAAAATGTCTTGCAGTTTCAGGTGTCATTTGTGGCAGATCAGTAGCACTACCTCCACATATAATCATAATATCTATTTGATCCTTCATCTTTAACATATGATCCATCGAATATACCTTTGCCCCTTTAGTTTTAATCTTTAAACTCTCAGGTTTTCTTCTTGTAAAAACTCCAACAAGTTCCATGTCAGAGTTTTTATCTATTGCACATTCGACTCCTTTTCCTAAATTACCATATCCTAGAATTCCAATTCTCATTATCACACTTCCCTTTTATCTAGTGATTATTTATTATATCATCCATATTATATAGACCGGCTGGCTTATCAATTAAGAATTCTGCTGCTCTTAAAGCACCTTCGGCAAATAATACTTTACTATGAGCTCTATGGCTTAAAGTTATTGTCTCGCTAGAAGTACCTATATTAATCTCATGTTCGCCAACTAAATTTCCTATACGTATTGAATGAATTTCTATCTCTTCTTCATCTCTTACTTCCTTGATTTGATTAGCTAAAAAAATTGCAGTACCACTTGGAGCATCATATTTTTTATCATGATGTTTTTCTATTATCCCTATCTGAGCATCCTCAGACATCATACTTACTGCTGTTTTAACTACTTCTTTAAGTACGGCAATTCCAAGAGACATATTAGCTGCAAAGAATACTGGGATTTTTTTACTAGCTTCTCTTATCATTTCTCTTTCTTCTTCATTCTGACCAGTTGTCGCTATTACAAGCGGAATATTTCTTTTCACTGCATAGCTAGTTAAATCTTCAGTCATCGCATGATTTGAAAAATCAATTATACAATCAGCCTCGCCCTTGAAATCATTTAGTTCTCTATATTGATGTGTTTCCTCAGATGTAGTATTATTTCTATCTATTTCTGCTGCCAAAGAAGCACCCTTATACCCTTTTGCTATTAAATTGCTTATTTCTTTTCCGAGTCTTCCATTAGCTCCATAATTTATTATTCTCATTTTATCTGCCCCCTTATATTAATTTAATTCCTTGGTCTATCATGTGACTTAACATTTTTTCTTTATTTGCATCTTCCATAGATGTTAAAGGAAGTCTCAACCTATCTTCACAATATCCCATAGCTGAAACTGCAGCTTTAACAGGAATTGGATTTACTTCAGTAAAAATTGAATTTATAAGTGGTAGCATCTTAAATTGTAAATCACGACTGCCCTCTAGATCTCCAGCAAAAAACTTATCACACATTTCTACTGTTTCTTTGGGCATTATATTTGATATTACTGAGATTACACCCATTCCGCCCAGGGATAATATAGGTACTATCTGATCGTCATTTCCTGAATATATGCTTATTTTATCTCCACAAAGTTGTGCTGTTTTAACAATCTTGCTTATATTTCCACTTGCTTCTTTAAGGCCTACTATATTAGGATGGTCTGCTAAAACTGCGCAAGTCTCTGGCTCTAAATTTACACCAGTTCTAGATGGAACATTGTATAAAATAATTGGCTTTGTACTCTTATCTGCAATCTTTGTAAAGAGTTCAATAAGTCCTTTTTGTGTTGCTTTATTATAATATGGTGTAACAACCAGCATGGCATCTGCTCCTATTTCACATGCATATTCTGTAAGAGCTATACCATAGGCAATGTCATTACTTCCTGTGCCCGCTATAACAGGTACTCTTCCATTTACTTGTTCAACTACAAACTTCATAGCTTGTTTATGCTCTTCATCTGACATGGTAGAGCTCTCTCCAGTTGTACCACATACAAGTATAGCATTTACACCCTCTTCTATTTGCCATTCAATAAGTTTAGAAAAACTTTTAAAATCAATACCCTCTCTATTAAACGGTGTAACTATAGCTGTTGCTACTCCTTTGAAAATCACATTTTTCATCTTAATCTCTCCTTTTTAATTTAATAGATGGTAAAGTCCTAAAAAAAGGTAGACTTTTAAGTCTACCTTTATTATAAACATAAATTAAAAATATATGCTTTAATAGGATAGCTCTTTGCAAGTAATGCAAAAACATAATGAATCTTATTTCATTTTGCCAGATCAATCTTACGCCTTGATTGTCTTCGGCACCTACACCTTTTATATCTGACACTCCCTTGCGAAGGTCTTCAATCAGATATTACTCTTTGTAAAGTGCGCCTCTACCAATATTTATTTGATTATTCAGAATTATATTACACTAAAAGATAAAAGTCAAGTGTAAATAGCAATTTAATTAAAACTTTTAAATATTGTAACTACTTATCCAAGGTTTTATTTAGACTTAGCTTTATTTCTTTTAAATATTTTTCTCTTAATTCCTTGTTCTCTCTTGGGTTTCCACCAAATAATATAGAATCTACTATTTTTAGACCAGTAGACTCTATAATCCCACTATCTATCGCTTTTTCATAGGCTTGTCTAAGCCCATTTTTTTCATAGATTTTCCTTGGCGTTCCCATGGGATTATATTTTAAAACTTTTTTACTAGGAAAAAGTCCTTTTGGTTCATCTCCTTCTAAGACATAGGCATATCCATAAGAAAAAACCCTGTCAAAATATCCTTTCATCATAGCTGGTATTTGCCACCAGATAGGATAAATAAATATTATCACATCAGCCCATTCCAGATATCTTTGTTCTTCTCTTACATCTCTCGGCACCTTTTTCTGATCTAACATCTCTAATTCCTTTAAAGAAAGTACAGGATTGAAATTTTGCTTATACAAGTCTCTTACTTCTACTTCATGACCCCTTTTCAAGGAATAATCTTTAACATATTCTTTTATCTGGTGGGAAAAACTTTTCTCATCAGGATTTACATATACTATTAAATTTTTCACTTTTCTTCCTCCCTTTCTCAATAGGTCAGCTTAAAAAATCTTCTAATAGTTTTTATATAAAACTCAACTTATTTTTTTTACCCTTTATTAATATACTTAAAACAGCATATAAGTTTATACTTAGCCAGATCAATAATAAACCATAAGTATCTCCGAAAAGTGAAATAGGAATTCCATAAGAATTTAAAATACTAAATATATTTCCTACTATAAAGAAAAGATTATCTATAATAGAACTTATAGGGTATGAAAATAAAATTATTAGTAACTCTTTTTTATAAGATTTATCCATTTATAACTCCCCCTTAAATATACCGTACCCATTTATAGAGTGTTTATATAATATCATTTGCTTCTTTTACACTATAAATATCCTGTTTTCTAGGAATAAAAGATAGACCCCATTATTCCTTTAGCATTAAGACAAGTTCAAATCATTTTGTTTTTAATCCAATAATTACCAATTCAGGTGTATTATTTATTCTAACTGGTATTATAGAATTACCCAATCCCCTACTTACAACCATATCTGTATTTTTTTCATTATAAAGACCTGCTGTATACTCCGGGAAAAATCCTTGATTAGGAGCTACTAAGCCTCCAAAGAATGGTAACCTTACTTGTCCTCCATGTGCATGCCCTGTCAAAACTAAATCAGTCCCAACATTTACGTATTGTTTGAAATGTTCTGGTCTATGGCTTAAAACAATATTAAAGTAGTCCTTGTTCAATATTCCACTTGTTTTAATACCAACTATCTCCCCTTGTATATTAGCGCTACCCATATGTTCAACAAAATCTGGATCTTGAATCCCTAAAATTTGTATTTTATTGTTCCCTTTTTCTATAAATAATACTTGATCATCCATCATATCTACATTAGCTTTCTCTAATTTTCCTTTTAAACTACTATAATCTTCAAGCCAAGCTTCGTGATTCCCTGTTACATAATAAATTGGAGCAATTTCGTTAGCTTCTTCTATAAATTGTAAAGCAATATCAAAATCAGTCTTTGAAGAATCCACTAAATCTCCAGTAATAGCTATTATATCAGGCTTTTCTTTTTTAATTTTCCCAATCAACTTTCCTTCCCATTGATGATTGTGTAAATCCGAAACGTGTGCAATTTTAAACCCATCAAATTCAGTTGGTATTTTATTATTTTTAATTTCAACATTTGTAGTTGTAATATTGAAATTTGTCCATCCAATCCAAAAAATAATGAAAACAACAAAAGTAATACTTAAATATATTTTTCTTCTTCTCATCCAATTCCTCCAATATAACTATACCCCTTATAATTCTTTATACAATAATATTTATCTAATTATTCGTCATAGTTCCAATATGAATCTTTCATTGAAATAATCCTCCAAACATTGTTCTTATATAATGTTGCCATCCAATAGGTATCATCATTTAAAATATACAATCTGTACCCTGGTAAATCCTTAGTAGCTTTACATAAATCATATCTTAAAATTTTTTTATAAGAATCCATATTTGGAAATTCTTCACCCATTTGCACCTCTTTTTGGAACTCATCAAGAGTTATAGTTGTTTTATCATAAGATATTTTAAAGGTCTTTATTTTTTCTTCATCTTTCACAACTAGCTTGTCTTTAGTAAAGGAAAATTCAGAACCGACTGCTCCCAGAGAATAATTGGTAGATGCATCTTTTAAATAAATCACTTCCCTAGCTTCAAGTATTACTTCTTGATTTTCTCCTGGTGGGAATAATAAATCTTCACTTTGATTGGATAAGAGTGAAATACTAAGCAATATTAAAATAAGCATCGAAGCTAGAATCATCCAAAACTTAGCTTTCTTATAATTAAACATATCTTTAGTCCTCCTTTATTTTATTAGAGTTTAATGTAGAATGGTCAAACTCTACAACTTCTTTAATCCTCATGGTTTTTTCTTACATTATAGTCTATAGAGAAAATGATTTTTTAACAAATGGCTTTTATAGATTTATCTTGATTTTATTTTATACTATATTAACGAATGAAAATTATGATTTGTGACAATTCTTTAAAATTATTTCTTATTTTCTATAATACTTTTTGTTATTTTAAAAAGTTCTTCTATTTCAATACTAGAAATCAAAGCATAGGTATAAGTATTATCATTCCAATATATTTGACTTACACCTTTATTAGAAAAACAACTAATATTTTGATCTTCTATTTTCATGGTTTTACTTCAACACCTTCAGTATCTAATAAAATTTCTTTATTAGATATAAAGCTTTGTTCATAAAATATTTCTATATTATCTGTATTTATATATATAATCATATTCATATAATCATCTGAATTTTCTTCAACTATAGAAAAACCTTCAGGTATATATTCAGGATTAGCCGGCACTAAGTTACCATCATTTGTTTCTTCTTCACTTTTGAAAGTTATTGATGTAAATTCTTCCCATACTTTTGTTATTACTTCAAAAATCTTTACTCTATAAGCCTCGACACTTTTTCTTTTGCGATAAAAACCAATTGAAAGGTTCTCTACTATTACAAGGATATAGCCCTTGGTTTTGTGACAATTTATTTCATTTACTTTATATAAGTTATCAATAATCTTTAAAAAGGCCTGATGAACAATATCTTCTGCCAAATATTGATCTCTAATAATTCTATTAGCAAGATAAACAGGATCCACATAAATTAAAAAAATATCAATATAAAAAGGGAGATATTCAGCTAAATACGACCTCTTAAAATACTTTTAGAGAGCCTGTAAATATATTAGATGCCTAGACTATGACTGATTTTGTAGGTTTTGAATCACATTATTTAAACATGCTTGCAAATTAGGAATGAATGATGATAATAATTATCTAAAGTATTTACAAAACCATTAATTCGTAGTACAATGTCTTACAAGGAGGGATTTTTATGAATTCAATTACTTTAAGAATGAATGATGATGAAAATAGATTAATCAGAGATTATGCTAAAGCCAATAATATAACTATTTCTGAATTGATGAGGCAGTCAGTTTTAGAAAAAATAGAAGATGAGATTGATTTAGCTATATATGAACAAGCAATGCAAGAACACAAAGAAGATCCTCAAGATATAAGTTTTGATGAAATGATGACTGAATTGGGATTCGATGAATAAAAAATATGAAGTTAGATTAGGAAAAGGAGCACAAAAAGATTTTAAGAAAATGGATCAAAATGATGCTAGAATTATAATGTCTTGGATAAGCAAAAATTTAGTAAATTGTAAGGATCCTTATGCTCATGGGAAAGCTTTAACAGGTAATTTAAAAGGCAAATGGAGATATAGAGTAGGAAATTACAGGCTAATTAGCAATATTGATGATAAGAAAGTAGTAATATTAATCTTGGAAGCAGGCCATAGAAAAGAAATATATAAAAAATAAAGGATAAAAAACTTTGTAAAATAGTTTTTTATCCTTTATTTTTTATATTAAGTGAAACTCATAAAACAATTAAATACAACTACTAAATTTATTTTTTGTAGTGGATTTACCCTCAATTTGTAGTGAAATGAGTTTCACAACCATATCTAAGATGTCTAAGTGATGCTAATAATTTTCAAAAAAATTTCTCACTTTAAAAGTAATCTTTTAATTTTATGTTTTCATTTGAAATACACTCTTTAAATTATATTGAAAGCGAGTACATAAATTGCCAACAAATATACTGAAAACGTGATTATAACAAGTATAAAAGAAAAACATAGAAAATGATAGAGTTCATTTCTTACTCTGCCATTTTCTATATTAAAATCAATAAACACAGAAATTACAATTTGATTTTAACGAATATTCAGTTATTTTTACTATTTAAAAACAACTTTCTAAAAATTAAATTTCCTAAAAAAAATAAAACTAAAACAATACTACCTCGAATAATCCAATTCATATTTGGAACAACCTCATCAAGTATAAAAAAAATAAAAATTGTAAGTATAAGCCCAAATAACAACTCAATTAAATTATGTTTGTTCATCATTTTTCACATCCTTAAAATATTTATTATTTTAATATATAATATTTTTTTACCAAAATTCTATTCGCCCACTATTTGGACGTTTATCCCTTGAGTCTATCAATTTAGCAATTTGGAGTCCTGGAGAAAAAGTAATAGTTCTCATTATCAATGCAAGACCATATCTTTCAACTGTTTTAGCACCTTGATGCATTCCCCATCTAATTAGAGTTGACTTAACTTTCATAATTACATTACTTTTTATCAATTTCTTAGCCTGACTTTCTCCCATCTTATAAATTAAAGATCTGACAGTTTTAGCGCCTAAACTACCCAAAGCAGCTGATATAATTACATCAATAGCATTACCAACATTGTTTACCGTATTTAAATGCCACCATGGAGCAGCTGATTTTGAACTTAGGGTTGAATGAGCACTGTAGTAAGAGTCCTTTTCTATAAGTTCTGTTATATCATCGCTTATTAAAATAGTTTCTATTTCCTCTATTTGGTCGCTGTTTCCTTGAGCAGCTTGGTCTAATAAATAATCAAAATATTCTTCTTCAAGTTCATTCATTAAGTTACGATCAAAACTTTTAGAGTACAAATCTAATCCTAAATATTTATCTGGTGTTGATATAACGCTATATTCTTCTAGAGATAAATCATTCTCAACTTTTACTAAAGTAGCTGCACTTGCTGATGTATTAATAATAAATAAAAAAGCTAATAATAAACTTATAATTCTCATACCTTTTTTCATAATTACCCTCCTCAAAATGGTTAGTAAGTAAATTTAATAGTATTATTTTATTCTATACTCTATTAACGAATTGAATGATTGATTTGTGACACTTAATTTAAAATGTTTTTATTATTTTGTAAAAACTTTATTAATCCTCTATATTATGTGCTCTATCCAAGAACTCTTTTAGTTTCTTTTTGCTTCTAGAAACCCTCTGCCTTACATTAGTTTCTGATGTTTTTAAAATTTTTGCAATATCAATATAGCTGTAGCCATATATAAACCTAAGTCTTAAAATATTTGAATAAATTATAGGAAGATTTGATATAGTTTCTTCTAAATCATTTGTTATTAATATATCTTTTTGTTCTATGTTTTCTATATATGTTTCTATTTCATCAAAAGAAATGTTGTTTTCAATTTTATGTTTGCGGTAAAAATCAATTGATATATTCTGTACTACCATAACTATAAAGCCTTTTGTTTTATGGCAATTCACATCGTTTATTTTATCTAGATTATTAATAATTCTTAAAAAGGACTGTTGAACAATATCTTCTGAGAGATATTGATCTTTTGCTATTCTATTAGCAACATAAAACATATTTTTCTTGTGCGTATTATAAATATTTTCAAATTTAATATTATCTTGCTTTGATAAAATCATACTTTGATGTTTAAGCAAATTATCACTCCGTTCAAAATACTTAAATTTATAAGTTTAAAAAACAATTAGTTTAGTATATCTAAAGAAAGATACACTGTCAAAGTTAGACTTGTAAGACAGAGATTAGTCACAAAGGATTTCTTTTGTGACTATTATAGAATGATAGGAATAGCCTTGTAGTGATTGGTATTAGATAGGTGGAAGTGTATTTATGTTTGTTTTGTTTATATATTTACTGATAAAATTAGGCTCAACCACTAGATATAGTGGTCGAGCCTAATTAAAAAACAATATTAAAAATAAGATAAAAAAGCAAAATTACTAACAAAAAGGAGAGACTTCAAAATCGATTTTAAGGACTTTTGGTATATGAGCAGTAAATCTATGAAGCGAGTATACAAAAACCTCCTAGAGCTAATTATGAGCTTTAAAACTATGTCCAGAGGGTCAATCAAGGCTAATAGATTCCAAGAAACTCAATCCACTTTGAAAACAATATTTTTATTTTTTAGTTTTAAATCGAAATTAAGCCTTTCTTTGGTAAAAACTTCTTGATCCATTAGTTTTATATAAGTTCATTAAATCAGATAATA
>CAZRHX010000013.1:0-1321 GCA_964599855.1 uncultured Tissierella sp.
TGTAGAAGTCTCACCTAGATACTCTAATAGCGATGTAGCCCTTACATATCCTCCCATATTACAATCATAATAAGGTATGATAAATCTTTTTTCAAATTTTGACATAAATCTTCTCACTTCCCCTATAGTAATTATTTTATTTCTTGTTTTTGAATAAATAAGGAGATTTTTTTAATGTCTTATCTTATATTTAATTTTTCTAGCAATATCTTGTTTACCATTTGCGGATTGGCCTTTCCTCGTGTTGCCTTCATAATCTGTCCTACTAAAAATCCTACTGCCCTATCCTTTCCATTTTTATAATCTTCAATAGATTGTTGGTTTTTATTTAATACTTCTTCTACCATGTTTTCAAGTTCACCTTCATCACTTATCTGGATAAGACCTTTTTCTTTTACTATTTCTTCTGGCTTTTTACCTGTTTCAAACATATCTCTCAACACTTTTTTACCTGTATTGTTATTTATTTTTCCACCCTTTACTATCTTTAATAAATCTGCTAGGTCTTTAGCTGTAAACTTAAGATGAGAAATAGAGGAATTTTCTTCATTTAAGCGTCTCAATACATCTCCCATTATCCAATTGCTTACAAGCTTTGTATCATCTATATTTTTCAAAGTTTCTTCAAAAAATATAGAGACATCTCTAGAAGCTGTTAACACCTCTGCATCATAGGAAGAAAGATCATATTCTTTTATAAATCTATCTCTCTTATGGTGAGGAAGTTCTGGCATGGAAGCCTTGATCTCTTCAATCCACTCATCGCTTACTTCTATAGGAAGTATATCTCCATCTACTGCAAATCTATAATCTGCAGTTCCTCCTTTTTGTCTCATAACTATGGTCTTGTTTTCTACTTCATCCCATCTTCTAGTATCCTTATCTGTGTTCTCACCTTTTTTCAAAAGTTCTATATGTCTTTTTTCTTCATATTCAATTGATTTCACAGCAGAAGAAAATGAGTTTAAGTTTTTCACTTCTGAGATATTAGTCTTTTTGCCTGTTGCTTCATTTACAACATTTATATTTACATCACAACGTAAGGAACCTTCCTCCATCTTGCAATCTGAAACCTCTATATACTTTAAAGTAGCTCTCAGTCCTTCTAAAAACAGTCTAGCTTCTTCTCCTGAGTTCATCTCAGGTTCACTTACTATTTCAATTAAGGGTACTCCTGCTCTATTGTAGTCTAGGAGAGTGTCGCCTGTTTCAGTGTGAACTGATTTTCCTGTATCTTCTTCTATATGAATTCTTGTAAGATGAACATCTTTTTTACCATTCTCACCTTCTATACTTACATATCCACCTTCACAGATAGGGA
>CAZRHX010000013.1:1331-17746 GCA_964599855.1 uncultured Tissierella sp.
AATAAAAATAGTTTTTCCTATCCATTTTAGTCTTTTGATTTATAGACGAATGTAAACTAAGGCCTGCTTTTATAGCATATTCTAAAGATTCCTTGCTCAAATGTGGAATAGCACCTGGCATACCTAAGCAAATTGGACAGCAATGTGTATTTGCTTCTCCTCCAAATTCATTTGTACAATCACAAAATATCTTTGTCTTAGTACTTAGTTCTACATGTATTTCAAGACCTATTATTGTTTTATATGTCATTTATTTCACCGCCCCTTCAAAAGCTAGTGCCACTTTTACAATCGTTTCCTCTTTAAATCTATTTCCTATTATCTGCAAACTAGTTTGTGAATCTTTTTTTCCCATAGGAAGAGATATAGAAGGCAAACCTGCTAAGTTTATGCTGGCATTATAGTCCTTGTACTGATCTATATTTTCTTTTAAATCAGCCGGTTTATTTAAATCAGCTGGAGTAATAAGTATATCAAATTTAGAGAATGCCTTATCAAAGTCATTTATCATTAAAGTTCTAACTTTTTGAGCCTTCTTATAATATTGGTCTCCCCGGTGTCCACTGAGGAGATAAGTTCCAAATAAAATCCTTCTCTTTACTTCTTCTCCAAAGCCTTCACTTCTACTTCTTTCATATAATTCATCTAAAGTCTCATATTCTTCAGCTCTAAAACCATATCTTATACCATCAAATCTGGCCATATTTGAACTTATATCACTATAGCTTATGATCTTGTAGAGACTTTCTGAATGGACCATATTTGGTATCGCAACTTCTTCTACTAGAGCTCCTAGAGATTTAAAGACTTCTATAGATTTTTTAAAATCTTCTTTTATGGAAGGATCCATCTCTAAATTCATCCATTCTTTAGGAAGACCTATTTTAAGATTTTTTGCATGCCCTTGAAGATTTAAATCTAAGTTTATATCTTTTGTACTTATATCTAAAGAATCTTTACCATAGATAGCGCTGAGCATTAAAGAAGCATCTCTAACATCACGACCAAATACCCCCACACTATCTAAACTGTTTGAAAGAGTTATAAGACCATATCTAGATACAAGACCATAAGTAGGCTTTATACCGACTACTCCGCAATATGCTGCAGGTTTCCTGATAGAATTACCAGTATCGGATCCAAGAGATAAGGCCGCTTCTTTTGCTGCTAAACTAGCCGCACTTCCTCCAGAAGAGCCACCGGGTGTCTTCTTTATATCTAAGGGGTTTTTAGTGGCTCCAAAGAAAGAGCTTTTAGTTGTCTCTCCCATTGAAAACTCATCCATATTTGTCTTGCCAATTATAATGCCATCTTGGCTTTTAATCTTTTCTACAACTGTAGCATCGTAGGGTGGAATAAAGTTTTCCAACATCTTAGATCCACAAGTAGTTCTAAAATCCTTTGTAATTATATTGTCTTTTATAGATATAGGAATTCCAGCTAGGATCCCCAGCTCTTCTTTATTTTTTATCTTCTTATCTATCACACGAGCCGCTTCTAAACTCTTTTCCTTATCGAATGTGATAAATGCGTTTATAAATTTTTCTTTTGCTTCTATATTTTCTATATGAGCTTCTATTATTTCTACACTTGAGATCTCTCCTTTTAATAGCTTTTCTCTGATTTCCCAAGCTTTTAAATCTGAAATATTCATCTATTTTCCTCCTAGTCTACAACTTTTAGAATTTTGAAATATCCATATTGTTCTTCTGAAGTGTTCTTAAGAACTTCTTCTCTTGGAAGAGATTCCCAAACTTCCTCTTCTCTTAGATCATTTTTCATCATATTTACATTGTAGGTTATCTCTACATCTTTTGTATCTATATCTTTTATGGATTCTACTTCCTCTAAAAGTTGATTTAAATCTCTTTCAAAAACTATTGTCTCTTCTTCAGTTAAATTTAATTTGCAAAGTCCTGCTAAGTTTTCTATTTCTTTTTTGTCTATCATAGATAGTCTCCTTCCATCTAGTAGTTATTTTATATTTATTGTTTTAGTATGGTTTTTAATCTGTTTTCATCTATTATTTCAATCTCAAGTTCTCGCGCTCTGTCATATTTAGATCCAGGATTTGCCCCTGCTATTACAAAATCTGTTTTCTTGCTGACACTTCCAGTAACTTTCCCACCCCTAGCTTCTACTTCTTTTTTTATATTAGTTCTAGATAGCCCTTCTATAGCTCCTGTTAAAACTACAGTTTTATCTGTAAAAACAGATTCTCTTATCTCTACATCTTCGTGGTAGGGTTTAACTCCTTCTTTTAAAAGTTTGTCTACAGAATTAGCTATCTTTTCATCGTGGAAAAATTCTAATATACTCTCCGCTATAATAGGACCTATATCTCCAACTTCTATTAGTTCTTCAAATTTAGCTTGTCTTATAGCGTCTAAACTCTTAAGACTATCCGCAAGATCTGTAGCTGTCTTTATACCTACATTGTTTATTCCAAGGGCATATATAAAAGATGCTAGGCTTACATCTTTACTTTTTTCTATAGCTTGAAGTAAGTTATTGCTTTTCTTTTCTTTGAATCCTTCAAGTTCTATAAGGTCTTCATACTTTATTTCATATATCTCAGGAAGATCCCTTATATCTATTTCTTCAAGCAACTTTTGAGCTGTCTTTTCATTGAAACCCTCTATATCCATAGCATCTCTACTTGCAAAATGAACAAGTCTTTTTACAAGTTGTGGCTTACAAGAAAGAGAATTGGGACAAAATATATGAACCCCATCTTTTACAAGTTCACTTCCACATGCAGGACAATTATGAGGAAGTTCTATTTCAAAAGTTTCTTCATCTGTTGGAAGAGTTCCTAAAATCTCTGGTATTACATCATTTGATCTTCTTATCAAGACTTTAGAATTTACTCTAAGACCTTTTCTCTCTATATCATCATAATTGTTTAAGGTAGCACGAGAAACTGTGACCCCTCCTATATCTACTGCTTCTAAAATAGCCGAAGGAGTGACCTTAGCACTTCTTCCCACATTCCATTCTACATCTAAAAGCCTAGTGCTTGTCTCTTCCGCCTCAAATTTATAGGCTATAGCCCATCTTGGAAATTTATTTGTATATCCCAGAACTTCTCTAGTTCTTATATCATTTACTTTTATAACCAAACCATCTGTCAAGACATCTAAATTATATCTTTCAGTTTTTATAAGTTCTATCTGTTCTTCTATTTGGGACATACTTTTAAAAGTTTTAAGATAAGGAAAAACTGGAAGTTTGTTTGCTTTTAAAAAGTCTAAAACCTCTAGATGGCTTTCAAATTCTTTTCCTTCAATATATCCTATATTATAAAAATATGCTGTTAAGTTTCTACTAGCCGTAGCCTTTGTATCTAAGTTTCTAATAGCCCCCGCTGCTGCATTCCTTGCATTCTTAAGAGGTTCTAAAGCTGTTTCATTATACTTTTCAAGAGAGGATAAAGGCATAAGTCCTTCACCTTGTATTTCAATTGTACCTTTAAAATCTATTCTAAAAGGAATACTCTTTATAGTCTTAAGCTGTTCTAATATACCTTCTCCAACACTTCCATTACCTCGAGTCGCACCTTGAACTAATCTTCCATCTTCATATGTCAAGTTTATAGTAAGTCCATCAAACTTATATTCTACTATATAAGTGGGTTGTGGAAGTTTTTCTTCACTCTCACTGTTATACTCCTCTATGAGATTTCTAACCCTAGTATCCCATGCTTCTAATTCTCCTAAACTTTGACTCTTATCCAAGCTCCAAAGTTTACCTAAGTGAATATGTTTTTCGAACTTATCTAAGATAAATCCTCCTACTCTTCCAGTAGGAGAATAATCTTTTTTTATACCTGTTTCCTCTTCTAAGTCTACCAGTTCGTCATAAAGCAGATCATACTCTTTGTCACTTAGCTTTGGATTGTCCATAGTGTAGTAATGATAATTCAAATCATCTATAATTTTTATAAGCTCTTCTATTCTCTTTTCCTTATCCAAATCTTTAACCCCCTATTATCTCTATAGGCGCTATAGATAAAAGAAGTCTTTTTAGTCCACCTTTATCAAATGCAATAGTAAGTTCTTTATCCCCTTCTCTTTCTTTAATCATAACTACAGTACCAATACCCCACTTTCTATGCCTTGCCTTGTCTCCTATATTTACATCTTTATCTCCATCATTTCTTTTTTCCATCATTGCAGGATTGAAGTTTGCATTTGGTAAGGTAAAGTCTTTCACTTTAATTAAATCTTCATTTTTAGCTTTTACATTTACCTTTTTTATTTCTTTTTGTTCTATGGTATCTCCCATCTCGGCTATAAACCTAGAAGGCAGAGTGTAGTTTGTATTTCCATAGATAGTCCTTCTCTTAGCATTTGTAAGAAAGAGAACCTCTTCTGCACGTGTTACAGCTACATAGCAAAGTCTTCTCTCTTCTTCTATGTCTTCATCACTATCTAAGCTTCTAAAGCTAGGGAAAAGACCTTCTTCAAGTCCAACCACGAAGACCACCTTAAACTCAAGTCCCTTTGCACTATGAACAGTCATAAGAGTTATAAGATTGTTTTCATCAACAGTCTTATCTACATCTGAAAGAAGCGAAACCGATGCTAGGAAGTCTTCTAGGGTAGCATCTTCATTTACTATCTCAAAATTAAGTGCAACAGATATAAACTCTCTTATATTTTCTATACGAGTTGTCGCTTCAATTGTATTTTCTTTTTTAAGTTCTTCAATATAGCCAATACTATTTATCATTTCTTCTATAAAGTCTTTTAAGCCCATAACTTCTTTTTTAGCCATAAGAGTGTTCATAGTATCTATAAAGGGTGCTATGCTATTTTTAGCTCTGGTATTCAATGAACCTATATCCTCTAGGGAAAGAAGTGCACTATAGATAGATTCACCATGTTGAGCGGCATATTCTTCTACCTTGGCTATAGTGGCAAGACCTATCCCTCTTCTTGGCGTATTTATTATTCTCTTTACCGATATGTTGTCGTTAGGATTTTGAAGCACTTGCAAATAAGCTATTATATCCTTTACTTCTTTTCTATCATAGAATCTAAGTCCTCCTACAATTTTATATGGAAGTTCTTCCTTCATAAAACTTTCCTCAAATGTACGTGATTGAGCATTGGTTCTATAGAGGATTGCTATATCTTTTGGTTTATAGCCCCTATATATGAGCTGATGGATTTTATTTGCAACGAATGAGCCTTCTTCATCAGAATAATCAAGTTGTTCATAAACTACTTTTGCACCTTCTTCTCTATCTGTCCAAAGATTTTTAGCTTGTCTTTCAAAGTTCTTCCCTATAACTTCATTTGCAACATTTAATATATTGGGAGTAGACCTGTAGTTCTGCTCTAAAAGAATTACAGTAGCATTTTCAAAGTCTTTTTCAAAACCTAATATATTGCCAATATCTGCCCCTCTCCAACCGTAAATCGAATTATGAACTACCATATCCTCACATACAAACTGTCTTAACTTTGGAACAGATAGATCCGTTACAAATCCATCATATTCTTCTACTATTACTTGTGTGACTATATCTTCAACTATTTTTCCTCCATCAAAAGTAGCTATACTCATCGAAGGCCTTATATGAGCCGCTGGCATAAAATTAAAAGTTACATCTTTTATCAGCCTTGCTCTTTTGTTTATTTCTATATCTTCTTCCAAAGATATAACTTCTTTTGAAAATTTCTGAGCCTCATCATAATCAGTTCTTTCAGTTTCTATTCTCCAAGTATTTCTCTGTCCATCTCTTGTTTTAAACTTTTCAGATGCTTTCTCTCTAAGCTCATCTCCAGATGTGTTTAAATTTATTCTATGAGAATGGAATCCCGCATCATTTCCCACCATCCTACCGCCAAAGAATGTTAAGTTTACTATTCTTCTAAAGGCGTTTTTTCTAATAACAGCGCCCTGCCTGATTATAGGATATTCTTCAAATATTATTAGATCATCCATAAGCATTCTTGCCTTTTCCCTTGTATCTACATTTGCAAACAACTTATTTATATATTCCTGTTTAAAGGTCATATTTCTTCTTCTACAATGAAATACCATGGTAGGTATTCCATACTTTGCAGAATATAAGGCTTCATAATAGCAAGCATCTTCCTTTGTATTACAAACTTCTAAAATCCAAGCCTTATCACCATTCTCTTGATTCATTCTTACTTCTAGACCATTTGTAATCTTACCTTTTTCATAAGACCTAACACCTTGAGTCTGTCCAATTCTATATCCCAATTCTTTTTTATACATAAGATATACATAATAAACTCCTGGCTCGGGATTTAGTTTTGAAAACATTATATGATTTGGAGTGAGTTTAAGACTTTTACCACTTTTAGTTTTTATATTAAATATCTGCCCCTCATATCTTGTCCTCTTAAGAAAATCAACCTTAGCTTCTACAACTTTACCTTGACCTCCAGCAGAATAAACTCTATCTCCAACTTTTAAATCTTCGATATTCACCTTACCATCTGGAGTATTGACCTTCATTCCATCTACTATGCATTGATCAGAATCCCCTACCACACATATATTCTTATGTTTACCTGATAAGAGCCTTGCAAATTCATATTGAATTTTATTTGTATCTTGGTACTCATCTACGAAAACATGCTTAAATTTATTTTGATAAAACTCTAGTATGTCCTTGTTTTCCTTAAGTAAAGCTACAGTTTTTATTATCAAATCATCAAAATCCAAGGCATTATATTTTTTTAATTTCTTTTCATAAAGAGCATAGAGTTCTCCTATGGTTCTCTCTCTGAATTCATTATAGTTTTCATTTATATAGCTATCAGGCTCTATACTTGCATCTTTCAATGAGCTTATCTTAGAAAGTATAGCCGATTCCTTATACATAGTTTTATCTATATTTAAATCTTTTATACACTCCTTCATAAGTGTAATCTGGTCGTCTCTATCATATATAGTAAAAGATTTATCATATCCTAATCTATCTATATCACGTCTTAAAATCCTAACACATATAGAGTGGAAAGTTCCCATCCACATTCTGTCTACATCAGCATCTATAAGTTCTCTTACTCTATCTTTCATCTCACTTGCAGCTTTATTTGTAAAAGTAATAGCTAGAATACTACTTGGATAAACTCCCTTTTCTTCTATCAAATAGGCTATTTTATGAGTAACAACACGAGTCTTTCCAGAGCCTGCACCTGCCATAATAAGTAAAGGCCCTTCTGTATGAAGAACCGCATCTCTTTGTCTATCATTTAATCCTTCCAAATAATCCATCTTTTCACCATCCATTTTTTATCACTCTTTTTATTATATCTTAAGTAAGCTATTTTTTCCAATAAAAAACCTTCTATAATTATGATACTCCTATAGAAGGTTTTTAGATTTATTTTTTCTTATATCAATGATAATTTAAAATATACTTTTTATTTTACTTAGATTATCAGTTATACCCTTAGTACTATTTTGGAAAGTATAAGCAGTATCTACAATAGTGTTTGTAACACTATCAACTGTTTGATAAACTTTATCTGTTGCATCTTCAACATCTTTTGTTATTTTATTGACCTTTGCAGAAATATTGTTAGCATCCATCAATATTGAATCTATCTCTGGTCTAAGAGTTTTAATTGTAGTATTTGCTTCTGATATTATTTCGTTTACATTGTAAGTTATACTTGGCATCTGTTTAATTGTTGTATCTATAGCTTCAGTATTATCTTCTAAAGTCTCTTTAACATTTCCCAATATTTTATTTACATTTAGTAATACCATTATCAGAGCGATGCCTACTCCTATACCAATTAAAAATAATAAAAGTGTAAAAAGGTCACTTATAGTTAAATTAGCACTCATAATCTTCCTCTTTTCTTTAGCTTTACTTATTTATTTTTTTTAGCATCTTTCCAAGCTTCTTTGACATTGGCAGATGCATCTTTTAAATTTTCCTGAGCATATTTAATATCATCCTTGGTATCATCTTTCACATCTTTAGCTACATCTTTGACATCTTTTTTTGCGTCTTCAGCTTCATCTTTTACATCTTCCATACCCTCTTTTACATCTTTGGATGCATCTTTAACTGTAGCTTTTACATCACTATATCCTTCTTTAACATCTTTTACTACTTGATCTTTTGCATCTTTAATATTTTCAACATTGTCTTCAAGTCCACTAGATACTTTATCTTTAAGATCTTTAGCTTCCTCCATCTTTTGATCTACTGTAGCTTTAACATTATCTGCTACTTCTTTAGATTTTTCTTTTAAATCCTCTATCGTTTTTTCACCAGATTGAGGTGCTAATAAGATTCCTGCTACAGCTCCTATAGCTGTTCCTACAGCAACTCCTAGAGCAACATCTTTCGCTACTTCTGCTTTAGTTTTTCCAAAAACTGTTTTTCTTATATCTTCTAACATTTTAATATCCCCTCTCAATTGTATTATATAAAGCTTAACTAAATTTAACAATATGCTTCTAATTAATGTTTACCCTAAGTTTAGAATTTAAACAATTATTTTAAATATAATTAAACTTTTTAATTTTGATATATATTTTATAGATCCTCTGCATAATATGAGCTTCTAACCAATGGTGCTGATGCAACTCTCTTAAATCCCATATTTAATGCAATTTCCTTATATTCATCAAATTGTTCGGGTGTAATATATTCCACAACTGGTATATGTGATGTACTTGGTTGTAAGTATTGTCCTAATGTTAACATGTCACAATCTACCTCTCTTAGCCTTTCAAGAACTTCTATCACTTGTTCTTTAGTTTCTCCAAGTCCTAACATAACGCCTGATTTAGTTTTCATCTTTGGTTTTGCTTGTTTTACATAATGAAGTAATTCTATAGATCTATCAAATATTGCCATAGGCCTAACTCTATCATATAGTTCTGGAACCGTTTCTACATTGTGATTTAAAATATCGGGTTCAGAGTCTATGATAATATCTATAAGCTTTTTATCTCCTTGCATGTCTGGAATTAAAAGTTCTACACTGACATTTGGAGAAGTTTTTCTTATCTCTTCCACAACTCTTTTGAATTGATTTGCACCTTGATCTTCTAAGTCATCTCTAGTTACTGATGTAATTACTGCATGCTTTAAATTTAATTTCTCTACTGCCTTAGCTACATTTTCAGGTTCTATATCACTTACTTGATCTGGCTTTTCACGTGTTACATTACAAAAAGTACAGTTTCTAGTACAATTTCTTCCAAGTATCATAAAGGTAGCAGTTCCTCTTTCAAAACATTCCATACGATTCGGACAACTGGCTTCATCACATACTGTGTTTAGAGAAAGATCTGATATCATTGCATTTACTTTCTTTGTTGCAGCTCCTCCTTGCATCTTGGTTCTTATCCATTCCGGTTTCCTTAGATACATTAACTTCAACCTCCACATTTTATTAAATTTCTAATAGATCTCCAACTAAATTCTCAACTGTAAGTCCTTTAATATACTTACCTATATCTATATTTTTTAAACAGTTTTCTAGTTCTTCCTTCTGGTGCCTTGAACCAATTAAAGCTAGTTCAAGCTCCTTTATATTCTTTTCTCCAAAGAAATCTCCATATATGGAAATATCTTTTATTATACTTTCTTCTACATTTAAATTATACTCTATCAAACCACTAGGATGTTTAACTGAATTTTCATAAGTATATACAGGACATTTCCCATAATTCCAGTCCCAAGTTTCAAATCGTTCTTTAGATATTTTTTTTATCTCCTCTATAGCATTTTTATCAAATTCTATGACCTTTTCTATCTCATGTGTATCTATTATATAGTTCTTTAAGTAGTCCCTAAATCCCTCTAAAGTCATATCTTTTTTTAAATGAGGACGTATATTTGTAACTCTCCCTCCTATAGATTTTATACCCTTGTCTTTAATTTTTAGAGCTTTGCTTTTAAGTGCTGATGATAAACCTGTCATATCACAATCAAATAAAAGTGTACCATGGTGAAGTAACTTGTCTTTTTGTAAATATTGAGCATTACCAGAAATTTTTTTACCGTCTATTACTATATCATTTCTGCCTGTAAATATGGCATTTACCCCTAGTGACTGAAGAGCACTTATAACTGGTAGTGCAAACTTTTCAAATCCATTCTTCACTTGACGATTCTCACAGTCTCTATGTGTTATAAAGGAAAAGTTCATATTTCCAAAATCATTATAGACAGCCCCACCACCTGATAATCTTCTTACTATATCTATCTTATTGTCTCTTATATAATCATAGTTTATCTCAGACAAGGTGTTTTGATTTCGTCCTATCAATATCGAAGGCTTGTTGATCCAAAGCATAAAGACTTCATCATCAAACTTTTTCATTAAATATTCTTCTGCTGCATGGTTGAAAAAACAACTATTGCTCTTGTTGATTACGTATATCATATATCTGCCTCCCCTTTAATGAAGTTATAATTGATTCTGTAAATAATATTATTTACAGAATCAATTATAACAGATAGAGTGATGATATTGTGAGAAAAGTAAAGACAATGTGAGCAAGATTTATTCAATTCTTTTCTTTAAAATTATATTACTAGTTTGAGAAGTCTTTCTATTGGAAACGACTTCTAGTTTATTTTCTTCAATTAGTTTATCTATTCTCAAATCAAACCAAGAGTCTCCTACACCCAAGCCATATTTTCCCAGAACTGCTCCAATGAGTTCTATCTTGGAAAATTCTCTATCAGGGATGTTTTTAATAATTAGATGATCATAAAAGTCTTCAGGAACAGAAATAAGTTTCCCATTTACAAGAGCTCTTAAGGGAGCATTTTCTTCTTTTAACTCCTCCCATATATGGGCATACATTGTCTTTTCGATTTCACTAAAATCTTTCTCCAGAGATAAAAACTTATGAAATTCTTTAGGTAATATCTCAGCCCAACTACTATAACTAACAATTGTATCACTTGACATCTTATGATATTCAGGCAATGAAACAACTTTGATCTGGCAATCGATATCTTTTAATAGATGGCAAACAAAAGCAAAGGCACAGACTGAAAAAGGTGCATTGCTTTTCCAAATACGAATTATATGACCATTTTTAGCTGAGGATAATAGTTTTTCTAAATCTTGAACTTGCTCATGGAAAAACTCTTTCACCTGATCCCCAGTAGAATATAAACCACATGTACTTCTAAATACTTCTTGTCTCTCAAGGCTGTCGATTTTACCTGAAATATCTCCTATATCAAGAGAAAAGCCTATACTGACAACATCTTCCTTCTTTCCAGCAATAGATTTCCTTTTATCTTTAGACTTTGCATGCTTCATAACTTCTTTAACCGCTTGGTCAAATACTACTTCTAACATATGCCCACCGCCTAAGTTTTAAATTTAATCCAGATTAACTATTGATTTCTTTTCTTAATTCACTATTATCTTTCATTTTTACTTTTGTTGCCATAAAGATACCCCTTAACACAAGCAAGCTTGATGAATGTAAATCTACAACTTCATCGCTTAAGCTGCCTATAAGATTCATATATTTATATTTTAGTAATTGTCAATAATCAAATAAAGCACTTGATAGATACTGCAATATCTCTCAAGTGTTTTATTTAATTACTTATATTCTTAGACTTTTAAGTAAATATATTTAAAAGCTTATTTCAAGAAATTCAACTTTCCTCTTAAGATAAAAGTCTTTTCATACCTTTCTTCTTAAAATAATTCTCAAAGGCTTCTACAGATCTATTGATTATTAACTCCTCTGGCATTTCTATTGATTCCAAAAGTCCCAATGCTTGTCCTATTCTTCCTACATTAAAAGATATGTGACTATCACTATTTACTACAACAGGAACCTTATGTTCCTTGCAGAGAAGAGCTATCTTCCTACAATATTTATTACTTCCTGCCCTGCTAGTTAAAAAAGAGCTATTATTTATCTCCACTAGAGTCTTAGTTTTCTTGGCTCCTAGGACAAAGTCTTCTTTATTTATAGGAAAGGCTGGGTTCCCTGGATGAACTATTACATCCACATCTTCATTTCCCATAGCATTTAAAAGAGCCCTCGTATTACCTTCTCTATCCCAAAACTCTTTAGAAATATTATGAAGGCCTGCCAACACTATATCTAAATTCTTAATATAAGAATCTGGTACATCTAAATTCCCATCTTGATCTAGTATATTGGCTTCTACTCCTCTAAGAATTTCCACTCCATGAATCCTTAAAGGAAGAACTCTCATATTTTCTATGTGAGATAAATTAGGTTCTCCTGGCATTTCTGGCCCATGGTCTGTTATCCCCACATATTTTAGGCCCTTTTTTTGCGCTTCTTTAGCTATTTCCTCTATACTACTGTAGGCATGATCACTTGCTGAAGTATGATTATGCAAATCTACTACTATTTTCAAGACTATATACTCCTTTCAATATTTTCCTTTTATATTTTCTTTTTATATAAAAATCTTATTTAATATCATCATAGATTACGAAAAATCCTAGAATAATATTTTATTCTAGGATTTAAATATCCATTATAAAGATTTTTCTTCTTCAGATTCTTTATTGGCTAAAGAACCTAAAGTTTGTCCGAATTCTTCATCTTCTAAGTTTCTTCCAGACTCTTTACCTCCTAAAGAAACTACATTTTCTGCTTGAAGTCCTTTTTCTGTTTCTACTTCTTCAAATTCTACTTCTTCATTTTCCTCCAATGTTTTAAAACCATCTTTTTGGATTACTTAGAAATGTACGAATACATCTTTGTCCTCTTCACTTGTAATAAATCCAAATCCTTTTTCTGCATTAAACCATTTTACTGTACCTTTAATTCATTTATATGTCTCCTAAATTTTATTTACTAGCTTTTTTATTTCTAGATATATTGTAACATAGAATGATATTTATGTTAAGAGATAAAACTAGAAATAAAAATAGGCTATAAAAAACATATTACATCTCAAGGGCTTTTCATGTAGATATAAATATATTTAAAAGTTTATCCTTATCCATTAATCCTATATTGTTAGGCTTATCCATTCAAAGCTTCTCCTTATATTAAATAGTTCTTCTATCAATTATATCATAATACATAAGAGATATAGACAGAAAAAAAGAACTCAACACATTATCGATTGGATTCTTTTTTTCTACAATTACTTTATTTATCTTTATCTTCAGTTAATTCATCTATTGTTTTTTTACTAAACATAATAGTAATTACATAAACATGTTCATAATCATCTTCTTCATAAACTTCTGGGGTAAAGAAGGAATCTAACTCAAATGCTCTTACTGTATCTTTAGAGGATAAAACTTGAATAAATAATGGAATTTCTTTTTCATATATAATCTCTTCTCTTTTCTTTAAAGTATTTGAACTCATAAACATATCTTCTCTATTGAGTTCCTCTATATACTCAGTATTATAGCTACTATACCCACTTATACTTTTACTTTGAATAGCTATTCTCAGTCCTTCCCCCATATTACCAAAGGAAAAAGCAATTCTTCCAGACTTATCTTTAAATTGGCTCAAGTCTCCTGAAACAAATTCCCATTTACCATTTTTCAACTCATTTAAATTTGTCTGTATAGTTTTTACTTCAGAATCAATTTTAAAATCAAAGATTTCATATTCGCTAATGTCACCCAATAATTCTGCTGTTTTTTCTTCTTCTTTTGTAAGTTTAGCTTTTTCAATATAGTTGGTTGAATCTTCCTCCATAGAGCATCCTGAAAGAGCAAATACCAATACAATTATCATAAATAGATATACTGTCTTTTTCATAGCTTTAACCTCCCATTAACTTATATTGTTTTTTTATTTATACCCATAAAACTATACTATCTTTGATCTTTTATATTTAATAGCAAATCCAAATAATATAGTAGGTAGAAAATTTATAGACAAGGATGTTAAAGGTGATATATTGCTTATATTGAGGAGGAAATTGATCATAGTAAAGGGTGAGTAGTAGAGATTATATAATATCCAATATTCGCTTAAAAGCTCAGGAGTATCCCTTAAACTCATACCCGTTTTAGAAATAGTATATGTCCATAATCCAAGACCTATAATTGCTATCATTATCCCTGAAAAAAAGTCATATTTTTTATTATTACTAGCATCCAGTAATAATCCAACACAAAAATATATAGATATAAATAAAAAAATTAAAAATATTCTGGAAAATATACTAGTAGTATATTTTCCAAGTGTGGGACCAGTTGCCACAAATATAATTAGCAAGATAATCGAAAATATAGTGATAAGCAAATTCAATACAAAAGCTAAAATATTGTTTTTTAATAGATTAGTAAATGAATTTGATAAAAGTATTTTATTATTTCTCATAGCTTAATTACCACCATCTTTAGTTAATATTAAATAGATACCATTTAATGTTATGGTAACTATAACAAGAGCACTTGATACAACTACCAATGTCCCTGTCGTATCCATCAGAGCAGTGAAATCCTCTGTTTTGACTAAATAATCATTATATAACATCTGAAAAAGTATAGAGATTGTACATGAACTCATGCTTAAAAAAGAAATGCTAATCCCTTTCCTAAGTCCATCCTTCCTATACTTTGCAATACTAAGAACTGGTAATGCCCAAGCAATGAATCCTAAAATAAGACTTCCAATATTAAGTAATCCCTCCATAAAACCCTCTCCTTATATATATTTATTATAATTTATTTGCTCTTATATTATTTTCTAAAACAACTATCTATATGATCGTCTATAATCCCAACTGCTTGAAGATATGAATATATAATAACTGGTCCTATAAATTTAAATCCTATTTTCTTTAAATCTTTACTTATTAATTCAGATAACTCTGTTTTTGATGGTACTTCTTTTACATCTTTGTAATGATTAATTATAATCTTATTATCTGTAAAACTCCATATGTAATTGTTAAAGCTACCATATTCTTTTTGGATTTCTATGAATTTATTGGCATTATTTATTGCTGATTCAATTTTACGCCTATTTCTTATAATCTCTCTATCATTGAGTAATTCTTCTACTTTTTCTTCACCATATTTAGCTATTCTTTTATAGTCAAAATTATCAAAAGCTACTCTGATGTTTTCTCTTTTCTTTAAAATAGTAATCCAACTTAGTCCTGCTTGCATAGATTCTAATAGTAAAAATTCAAAATGAACTCTATCTGTATAAACTGGAACTCCCCATTCTTTATCGTGATAATCTATATAGAGTTCATCTCCTTCACACCAATCACACCTCTTCATATTAACACCCTCCCCTTGAGAAAAATAATAGAAAATAATCTATATCACTTTTTCTATTAATCTTCAATAATTGCAATAGCCCTAACTGGTGAGCCATCTCCTGATTTAATCTTCAAAGGTAGTCCGTAAAATATAAATGTTTTCCCCTTTGGAATCAAATCTAAATTTATTAATCCTGTATATGTTATAATATTTTTCCCTAATAAAGCCCTCTCTAAATCTTCACTTATATTTCCACCTACAAAGCTTGGACTAGAATTTATTATCCTATCTAAATATCCTATACTTACTTCTTCTATAAAGAGCAAACCTATTTCCCTTGGAAACTCTTGACTTAATTCAAGAACTTGTGCTTCTCCAAAAAATCTTTCAATAGATATATCATCCAATGTCCCTTTCCCTTTATGCATATGAGAATAAGCGTCAACATGAGTTCCAGTATGTGAACCCATCTCAAGCCTTCTTAACTCCCATGTATCTTTTTCATATGTATGGACTATATCTATCTTTACTTTGGGATCTCCCGGAAAGACATCCATATCAGTATATAAGCTCATTGATAAATCTATTACTTTCATAATCTTCCTCCTATGATTAGATTAAAAGCTACTTCTAATTTTGATTGAGAAGTAGCTTTTAATTTTATATCTATATTATTTATATTCTATAAAACTCTTTAAAAGATTTATATACATTGTAGTGGTCCAAAACTCCACCTAATTCTCTTATTGAGTGCATGCCCAATATTGGATTTCCTATGTCTACCGAAGGGATATCTAATTGAGATGAAGATATAGGTCCTATGGTAGAACCTCCCTTTTTATCTGACCTGTTTACAAATTTTTGTACAGGGACATCTATAGATTTACATATTCCTTCATAAACAGCTGATGAAAAGCTATCACTTGTATAGGCTTGATTGGCCGCTGATTTTATAGTTGGCCCTCCATTTACTACAGGCTTATTAGTAATATCTTGTGCTTCTGTATGGTTTGGGTGAAGGGCATGAGCTTGATCAGCTGAGATTAAAAAGGAACTCGCCAAAGCTCTATAATAATCTTCCTTATCCTTGCCCATGGCTAGAACTATTCTCTCTAGAAGACTTCTGAGCATTGGACTTGCAGCCCCCTGCTTTGTTCCACTTCCTACTTCTTCATTGTCAAAGCAAACTAAAAC